>DXHG01000222.1 GCA_019113455.1 Candidatus Treponema faecavium
CGACTGGTTCGTCAAAGGTGCACACGGAACAGTCGGTAACGGAAGCCGCTGCCGAGGTGCAGAAAGGAAACGCTGTTGAGGAACGAAAAATACAGCGGCTGTTCCGCAATCCGGAAGTAAGCCGCCGCATCCGCCGCTGCAACGATTTTGGGGCGGGCGGTGTTGCCGTTGCGGTCGGCGAACTTGCGCCGGGGCTTGATATAGACCTTGACGCGGTGCCCAAAAAGTACGACGGGCTTAACGGTACGGAGCTTGCGATTTCGGAATCGCAGGAACGCATGGCAGTTGTGGTGCGCGCAGAAGACGCCGAGGCAATTATGCAGGCGGCGCGCGCGGAGAACCTGAATGCGGCGCATATTGCGCGCGTTACTGATACAAACCGCCTTGTAATGAGGTGGCGGGGAGAAACGATCGTTGATATTGACCGCGCGTTCCTTGATACGGCGGGTGCAAAACGGAGTGCCCGTGCCCGCATTGTGTCGCCGCAGGGGGGGGCGCCGCTTACGGCGCCGCTTGCCTCCGTTTCGGAACGGCTTGCAGCCGGAGACGTGTGCGGCGCGTGGCGAGCGTGTCTTTCAGATCTTGCGTGCTGTTCGCAGCGCGGGCTCTGTGAACGGTTTGACGGCTCTATCGGCGCGGCGACGGTGCTGTTTCCGATGGGCGGCGCGTACCAGGCAACGCCTGAAGCAGGCATGGCAGCAAAGCTGCCGGTGCTGCCGCCGCACGAAACGGACACGGCAAGTCTCATGGCGTTCGGCTATGATCCCCGCGTGGCTGAGTGGAGCCCGTGGCACGGGGCGCAGACGGCGGTCTTGCAGTCGCTTGCACGCATTGCGGCGATGGGCGGCGACGCATCGTCGTGCAGGCTGTCGTTTCAGGAGTATTTTGAACGCATGACGTCGGCGCAGTCGTGGGGCAAACCGGCGGCCGCGCTGCTGGGAGCGCTTGCCGCGCAGAAAGCAGCGGGAACGCCCGCGATCGGCGGCAAGGACAGCATGTCGGGCACGTTTGAAGATATACATGTACCGCCGTCGCTCGTGTCGTTTGCGGTATGCACGGCGCGCACCAACATGGTTCACGGAGGAGCGTTTACGGCGGCGGGCAGGAGTCTCTGGCTGATTTCCGTTCCGTATTCGCCGCTGCTTGCGCCTGATTTCGATGTGTTTATGCGTAATAGCGCAGTGCTGCACAATCTGAGCGCGCAGGGAAAAATATCGGCGTGCTATCCGATTGGAGCGGGCGGCATCGCCGAAGCCGTTGCAAAGATGGCGTTCGGGAATCATGTGGGCGCTGATATCGAAGCGCTGCCGCCGGAGAAACTGCTTCCGGGAGCGTGTTCGGGAGACGCGGCGCTGTTTGTGCCGCGGTACGGCGCTGTCATCGTTGAGACTGACGAGAATCTTACGGAATGCGGTTTTGCCGAAACCACTGTATGCCGGCTGGGAAAAACGTGCGCCGCGCCTGACATTGCGGTGCGCGCACCCGGTGCGACGGCGCTGACACTCAGCATAAAAGAACTTGCGGCGGTGTGGGAAGCGCCGCTTTGCGGCGTATTCCCGCAGGTGTCGCCGGCGGCGCGGAACGCGGCTGCGCAGGAGCTGCCTGAGTTTGCGCGGAACGTGCATGAATCGCTTCGCGGCAAAGCGCCTGTGGTGCTGCATCGCGGTGCGGCGCGCCCGCGCGTGCTGCTTCCGGTATTTCCCGGTACAAACTGCGAATACGACATGGCGCGTGCGTTTTCTCTTGCAGGCGGGGACGCGCGCATAGTGGTGTTCCGCAACAACAGCCGTGATGCGCTCATGGAATCGCTTGCCGAACTGCGGCGCGAGCTTGACTGTGCGCAGATTCTCGCGCTGTCAGGTGGTTTTTCCGCGGGCGACGAGCCTGACGGCTCTGGCAAGTTTATCGCAAATGTGCTGCGCGAGCCGCGTATCCGTGAAGCGGCAGCTAGGCTGCTTGAAGAGCGGGACGGGCTTATCGTCGGCATCTGCAACGGGTTTCAGGCGCTCATAAAGACGGGGCTTGTTCCCTACGGCAGGATATGCGAACCGTCTGAAGCCATGCCGTCGCTGACGTTCAATACGGTCGGCAGGCATATATCGCGTATGGTTCGTACGAGGATGGCGTCAGCCGTGTCTCCGTGGGCGCGGCACGAGTCAATGCAGTGCGGCCCCGACGGTTCTCCTGCGGTGCATCTCATTCCGGTTTCGCATGGGGAAGGGCGCATTATAATAGAAGAAAACCTTGCGCGGGAGCTGTTTGCTTCTGGGCAGATATTTACGCAATACGTTGATGCGGCAGGCAGACCTGCAATGTGCGAACCTGACAATCCGAACGGGTCTGCGTTTGCGATAGAAGGCATGACAAGCGTTGACGGACGTGTGCTCGGCAAAATGGGGCACAGCGAACGGGTTATCGGCAGCGGCAGGCTGGGAGAATGTGCGGATTTGATGAAAAACATACAGAGCGCTCCCGGCCAGGCGCCTGCGTCTTTGTGTCAGAACCTGTTTGCCGCCGGCGTCAGATACTTTGACTGACCGGTAGATATATGCTGTTTTTTTACGCCGCTGTACCGACGCGGCGATATAGTGGAGGCTTTATGAAAAGATGGATAACCGGCATTGCGGCGCTGCTGTTTGCGGCGTGCGCATTTGCCGGCGGCAGTAAGGATGCGGCTGAACCCATGTGGCACAGCGATCTGGAATCGGCTCTGGAGGCGGCGCGTCATGACAAGAAAAACGTGTTTTTTGCGGTAACCGGAGACGATCCCGCAAACCGCAGTCAGGTTCTGCTGTATTCGATATTTAATGACCCTGCGTTTACTGACGCGATGGCAAAAGACTATGTGCTTGCAAATATCGATTTTTCTACGCTGCACATAGCGAGCGTTGAGCTGCCTGCCAGCGCGACAGAAGAACAGCAGGAGCAGGAACAGAAACAGGCGGTGCTCATGCAGGATATGTTTCAGAAGAATTACGAAGCGGCCGCCCTGTATTCCGTTTCCGAGGTGCCTGCTGTGCTGATTCTTTCTTCCGAAGGCTATGTGATTGCGTCTGTCGCGGACGACGCGGCTGCAGCTGACGCCGAGTCGTATCTTGCACTGCTTTCGTCGCAGCAGAGCGCCATAGACAGCGGCGCCGCTCTGGTAGAAGCGGTGCGCGCCGCAAAAGGAGCGGACAAACTGCGCGCTGTTGACGCGCTGTATACGGCGACGCCAGCGGCATATCAGTACGTGCTTGCCGGTCTTGTGGAAGAGGCGCTGACGCTTGACAAAAAGAACGAAACAGGTTTGCTTGGAAAATACACGCTGCAAAATGCGTATTATACCGCGATGGAAGTCTTTGCCGGCGGCGACGCGGCTGCTGCGGCGCAGTGTTTTGCTGATGCTGCGGCGCAGGATGTGTTGACTCCGGCAGAAAAGCAGGAAGCCTATTATCTTGCCGCGTATGTGCTCGTACAGTCCAATCCCGAAACACCCGACCAGGTGCTTGCGTATTTGGAACAGGCGCATGATGCCGATCCTGAAAACGAAAACGCTCAGCTCATTCAACAGACTATCGACCAGCTGCGGGAAGTACAGACGCTGATGGAAGCGGAGCGCGCGGCGGCAGCCGCCGGCAGTGAAGCCGGAGAGGAGGCGCCTGTTTCTGATGAGTAGCGGTGAACCTCCCTCTGATAGTTTGTGGGGCGTACTGATTGCTGCGGCGGTGCTCATTGTGTTTTCAATGATTTTTTCCGCCTCGGAAAGCGCTTTTCTTTCTATTAATAAACTGCGCGTTCGTTTTCTGCGGCGCAAAAAAGACCCGCGCGCAATCCGCGCCGGAAAACTGCTTGACAACCGCGAGCGGCTGATCAATACGCTGCTTGTCGGCAATAATATCGTAAATATCGGCATATCGGCGTTGCTGACTGCGGCGGCGCTTGAGCTGTTCGGCGCGGCAGGCGTCGGCATCGCGACGCTCGTGTCTACGGTGCTGCTGTTGATTTTCGGCGAAATCACGCCGAAAACAGTCGGCTCGCGGCACCCCGAACCAGTCGCGTTTTTGTTCTCCCGCGTAGTTACATTCTTTTCCGTTCTCCTGTATCCGGTTGTGGCGCTGGTTACGATGATTACGCGCGGCATCGTGTCTCTGACCGGTATACGGCTTTCTGATTCGGCGGTGTCGTTTACCGAAGAAGACATCCGCAATCTTATCGACGTCGGCGAGGAAGAAGGCGTGCTCGATTCCGGGGAAAAGCGGATGATGCACCGCGTGTTCAAGTTTACCGACCTTGCCGCCAAAGACATTATGGCTCCCCGCATGAAGATACAGGCGATACCGGCAACGATGGGCTATCACGACGTGCTTGAGCTCTCGGAACGTACGCGCTATTCCCGTTTTCCCGTGTACCGCGACGACATAGACAACATTGTCGGTATTCTGTATGTGAAAGATCTGCTGTTTTTTGACGGTACGCCTGAGTCTTTTTCTGTCATGGACTTTGTGCGCCCGCCGCTGTTCGTGCTCGGTTCCAAGAAAATGTCTTCGGTGCAGCAGATGCTCCGTGAAAACCGGCAGACGCTCGCCGTTGTCGTAGATGAGTATTCGGGAACGGACGGCATTCTTACGATGGAAGACATCGCGCGCGAAATATTCGGTGCCATTTCCGACGAGTATGAAACCGAGCCCCGTCCGGGCATCATAGAAAGCGGCGCTTCTTCCGTGCTGGTTGACGGCACCGTGCGCTTAATCGATATAGAAGACAAGTTCGGCATCACGCTTCATTCCGAATATTACGAAACGCTCGGCGGCTATCTTTCGGAAAAACTGGACAAAGTGCCGTGCGCCGGAGACAGTATGCGCGACTCAGGCTGCGTGTTCACCGTTGTGGAAGCGGACGAGCGCCACGCGTCTCAAATACGCATTGAACGTGAGCCGGAAGAATCGGCAGAGGCGGTGCGTTCATGAGTATCGTATCGATGGGTATTATGGCGATTGGCATCGTGCTTCTTATCTTTGCGTCTGCCTTTTTTTCAAGTTCGGAAACGGCGTATCTGTCCCTCGATCGGCTCAGGCTCAGGCAGCTTGTTAAGAGCAAATTGCCTGCCGCGCGCCGCGTGCAGCAGCTGAAATCGAATATGGACAAACTGCTGACGACGATTCTTATCGGCAACAATTTCGTCAATAACTTTGCCTCGTCGCTGGCAACGGCTATCGCGGTTGCGCTTGTCGGCGAGGGCGGCGCGGGCGTTGCGACTGCCGTGATGACGGTGCTGATTATTTCGTTCGGAGAAGTGCTGCCGAAGACGATAGCGATTTACCGCATAGAATCGATCGCGTGCGCCGCTTCACCGATACTGCGCGCGCTTGAGCTTGTGCTGACTCCCGTTGTAAAAGTGTTTACGCTTTTGACAAGCGGCGTCGGCTTTGTTATCGATAAGATATGGAAAAGCGAAACGCCGCTCATCACGGAAGAAGAGCTTAAAACGCTCATTGAGGTGGGAAGCCAGGAAGGCACGCTTGAGGCGGGCGAGAGCGACATGCTCTACAAGATATTTGAATTCAGTGACCTGCGCGTGCGCGACATCGTGCGCCATCGTTCCCTTGTAAGCGCTGTGTCAGTGCAGGCCGGTTACGAAGAGACAGTGCGTGCGTTTCATGAAAGCGGTTATTCGCGGCTTCCGGTATTTGATGGAGAGCCGAACAACTATGTCGGCTTTGTGCATTACAAAGACGCACTGTTTTACCGCAGCCGGCATCCCAATGAGCCGCTTGAACAGGGCTTTGTGCGCCGCTGTATGCGGTCCGTACTCTTTGTGCCTGAAACACAGACGGCGCTTTCCTTGCTGCACACATTCCACAAGGAAAAGGCAAATTTTGCCGTTGTCGTTGACGAGCACGGCTCAAACAGCGGCATTGTTGCGATGGATGATCTTTTGAACGCGGTGTTCGGCCGCATCACGGATGAATACACGCGGAGCGCCTCCGCGCCGGAAGAACGCATACAGATATTGTCCGCGACCGAATTCCGTATTCCCGGCGACCTGCGTCTATCAGACGTGAACGGTATCTTTCACCTTGACTGCGAGTCGACAGACTTTGATACAATCGGCGGCTGGCTGCTCGAACAGTTCGGCTATCTGCCGTCAACGGGAGAAGTGCTGCGCAAAGGCAAAACCGTATTTATCGTTGAAGACCAGGCGCAGCGCAGAATAAAGACAATCAGGCTCTCGCTGCGCGCGGACGGTATGCCGGCAGGAGAAAGCAAACTGGGCATAAAAGCGGCGTTTTAGCTTGTCGGCGAGGCAGTCCGTGCAGCGCTATGCTTGTATGACTGCAAGCGGGTCTGGGCCGAAGAGTTTTGCAAGCTGTTTGCGCACTGCGTCCATATCTTTGGGGTATGGCGCGGTAACGGCGAGCGCTTCTTCCGTAAGCGGATGGGCAAACTCGATGCGGTAGGCGTGAAGCGCAAGCCGTGAAAGGAGCGGCCGTTCTTCAAACGGGTCTCCTTTCCATGAACGTTTGATGTCTGAAAGCCGCACGGGCTTTATGCTGCCGCCGTAGAGCGGGTCGCACACAATCGAAAGATGCTGTTCCGCAAGGTGCGCGCGTATCTGGTGCGTCCTTCCTGTGAGCGGGCGTGCCTCTATCCAGGAAAACATACCGCAGCTGCCAAGGCAGGTAAAATCAGTCTGCGACGGCTTTCCGTGCCGTTTGCTCACAACGGTGCGGTGCCGTGCGTCGCCGTCGGGCAGAAGCGGCGAGTCAGCGCGGAATTGTTTCCACGCCGGCCGGCCGTTTATAAGCGCGTGATATATTTTCGTTACCTGCCGGTTTTCAAACTGCGCGCACAAGAGCTGGTGCGCCTGCGCCGTTCGCGCATAGATGACGGCTCCCGATGTGTCGCGGTCAAGACGGTGCACGGCGAACAGTCTGCCGAATTCGGCCTCCGCAGCGGTATCAACACGGGGTGCCTCTGCGTCATAGCGGTCAGCCGCAGTGAGCAGCCCTGATTTCTTGTTCAGCACGACAAGAGCCTCATCTGCAAAAAGCACGGTGTATGCGGGAGTCTGTTTCATACAGCGAGTGTATCAGCAAGCGCCGCCTTTGTCAAAACAGTTTCTAAACCTGCGTAAGCAAACCGCAGGTTTGCGATTGGTTTCTCTCCTTTCCCAGAAAAGCACATTACAGATAATTAGAAAGAAAAAGCAGCCGCGTGCATACGCAGAGACCCATACCGCGGAGACCTGCAAAAAAAGAAAACCGCGCACAGCGCAGATGCCGCTACAGATATGCCTCCAAATCATACGTTTCACCGTACGCGACAATCTGCGTATCCGAGTAACCCGCCTGCGCGAGGTGCTCCACAAAGTCTGTCTGTACATCGGGCTCGCCGTGCACGATAAATATCTTTTTAAGGCGGGACGTGTCAATCTCGTTCAGCCACTCGATTGTCTCTGCATAGTCGGCGTGCGCGCTGAACGCATTGATCTGCTCAATCGCGGCGCGCACCGTGTGCATTTCTCCCATGATAGTTACTTCTTTTTCGCCGTCGCGGAGCCTCCTGCCGAGCGTGTTTTCCGCCATGTAGCCGACAAGCAGCACGGTGTTTTCCTCGCGCCCGACATTGTTCGCCAGATGGTGGAGCACGCGCCCCGCCTCGCACATGCCGTCTGCGCTGATAATAATCATCGGCCCGCTCTTGTCGTTAAGCGCCTTTGATTCCTCCACGCTTGTAACGAACGACAGCGCGTTAAAGCCGAACGGGTTTTTGTGGTGCTTGAGGAACGCCTCGTGTATCGTTTCGTCATAACATTCCGGGTGCACCTGAAAAATGCTTGTCGCGTTTGTCGCCATCGGCGAGTCTACGTAGATAGGAATCTCAGGTATTTTTTTCTTGTCGGTGAGCAGGTGAAAATAATATACAAGCTCCTGCGTGCGTTCGATGGCGAACGACGGGATAATAATTTTGCCGCGTGTCCTGACGGCTCTGCGCACAATTCTGACCAGATCGCGCATCGCCGTGTCGGTATCCTCGTGGAGGCGGTTGCCGTAGGTGCTTTCAAGCACGATAAAATCAGGCGGCGGCACATTTATCTCTGGATCGCGGATAATTGGCTTGTTCTTGCGTCCCAGGTCGCCGCTGAAAAGGATATTAAGCTGCGTGCCGGGCTCCACGGGAACCGGCGCGGGCGGATCGTCTTTTCTGCGGCGAAGCCGTTCAAAAAACGCCTCCTGCTCCACCGCCGGAAGTGCCTTGCCCTCCGCCGCCCTGCCGCCGCGCCGCCCTGAGACGGTAATGCTTGCGAACGCCGAACCGAGAATGTGCCCCGCGTCAAAAAACTCAAGCTGCACATCGGGCGCGATATACATGCGCCGGTTGTAGGAAAGCGTAACAATCTGATTTGCCGCTTTTACAACGTCCTGTTCGTTAAAGAGCGGCTTCCAGTTGAACTTTTCGCCTTTTTTCGCTGCCTGCTTGCGCAGATATTCGGCGTCGTGCGCCTGAATACGGGCGCTGTCCATCATGATAAGATCTGCAAGGTCGCGCGTTGCCGGAGTCGCGTAGATATTGCCAGAAAACCCGTGTTTGGTAACGACGGGCAGAAGACCGCAATGATCATAATGCGCGTGCGTGAGAATAAGCGATTCGAGTTTTTCGGGCGGAAACGAGAATTCGCGGTTTTTTTCGTCTGACTGGCGGCGTTTGCCCTGAAACGCGCCGCAATCTATCATAAATGCCCTGCCGTCTATTTCAAGAATATGTTTGGAACCAGTAACTTCCTGCGCCGCGCCGAGCGAATAGAGAATGACTGACATGCGTACCTCCGGATATGGTAATCTTTGCTTTACAGTGTATACCGGAAATTCTGTGTGCGCAAGTGAATCTGGGAGGGGGCGTCCTCCCTATCCAGTGCTCTGGCTTGCCGCAGACACCCGCGGGAAAACCCGCAAAGAAACACACCTGCGTGTACGCGCAGCAAATACCCCGCGAAGAACAAACAAGCATTTGCGTCTTGTACTGGATTTATTCATCGGCGCAGTGTATTATGGCTGGTATGAGAACGCTCGTATCCAACTGGCGGGCATGGATATGCTGCCTGATTGCCGCGGCGTGTATGGCGCCGCCGCTGCGTGCCGCGCCGCAGGAACAGCTGCCGCGCGGCGTGAGCGAAAACCGGACGGAATACCGGAACGAGCGCGGCTGCGCGCTGCGCATAACGGCGAATGTATCCGATGTGTCGGTGTTTTTAAATGGCGAATATCAGGGCACGACGCCGCTGTATGTGAGCGGCCTCGTTCCCGGCATGTATCATATAACGCTTGAAAAACGCGGGTATGAGACGCGGGATTTTTTCGCGCAGTTTGAAGACGGCAGCATACGCGACTTTTATATAGAAATGACTGCGATTACAGGTTTTGTCAGTTTTGATGTAGAGCCTGCCGCGGCGGATATTTTTGTCGACGGAGAACGCACCGCGCGGTTCGCTGAACTGCCTGAAGGCTCCTATACCGCAGAAATCAGGCTGTTCGGGTACGAAACAGTCCGAGTGCCGTTTACGGTATTCCGCTACCGTACGCAGCGCGTGTCCGCGCGGCTGCAAAAATCGCCGTTCCGCGTGTCTGATCTGCGCTCTTCAGCTGCGCGCTTTAACCCGCAGAGCCCGGGCGCGCTCGGCGTGTGCACGCTGCGCTTTGAAGCGTCCGCGCCGGGAACGGCGGAACTGTATCTGTATTCGGGCGATACCGAAATCAGGCGTTTTTCGTTTCCGCAGTTTTACACGTGGACGCAGTCGGTCGAATGGGACGGCACCGACCAGTACGGCAGGCCGGTGCCCGACGGCGAATACCGCCTCGTGCTCTCCGCAGCGAGCGCCGCGGAAGCGGGCGAAACTCCGGCAACGCAGACGCTTGAAGCGTCAGTTGCCGTTGACAGCTCCCTGTACTATCCGCTTGCATCCGTGCCGTCATTTACAGGAAACTTTTTTCAGCCCGACGCGGGGCGCCTGTTTCCCGCAGGTTCGCTGAGTGCGGGGGCTGCGCTGTATCCGTTTTTTAACGTAACGAAAGAGAACTCCGGCTATGCGGGAATGCCGGTAGTGTTTTATGCCGAGGGTTCTCCCGCAGACTGGATAGAACTCAGGCTTGCGGCGGGATTCTCCCTTTCGCCTGAAAAAGACGAGTCGGTGGCGGAGTATATTGCTGCCTCCGTAAAAGCCGGTATTGCGTCTTCGTTTGTAAGCGGACAGGTAAGCGTGCGCTACGGATACAGCGGACGCGTGCTCTTTGGCGGCGGAAGGATAGACTCAGGTCAGGGGCTCGGCATTGCGCTTTCAGGCGGAATCATGCCGGGCGGCTGGTATATCGGCGCGCGCAGTGAGTATTTATGGGGCATAGAGCGCGGCCTGCTTAACGATGGCACAATGCTGTGGAAAAACTCATTACTGGTACAGTACCAGCACGGCGGCATCGGGGCAGCGCTGTGGGCATCGGCTCATTCGTTCTTCAGCGATACTGGGCGCGATTGGCTTTCAGGCGTAAGTTTCGGGCTGTCGGTATCGGTAATGCCGGGGAGCACTCCGTTTATCGTTTCTCCGGGTCTGCTGGGATTCTGGGACAAAAGCGGCGTATGCCTCGGTCCGTCGTGCATGTTCAGCATTATGTGGTAGCGCGCCGTGTTTTTTAACGTATATATTCTGCCGCACGCGTGGCAGCTTATTTCTGCGGTACATCTGCTGTTTATTATTTTTGTGCTGTTCTTTGAACGGCAGGGCAGCGCTCGGCGCATGGCGTGGCTGCTCGCGCTTGTATTTTTGCCGGTTGTTGGCATGCTGCTGTATATCATGTTCAGCGGGCATTTCTTTACACGCACCAAGCGCATGATAAAGACAAAGCGGTTTGTGTACATGCAGATGGCGCCGTTCTATCAGATTCAGCATGACTTTTTTATTTCCCATGCGGACGATATTGCAGACCCGCGCATACGGGAGAACCTGCCGTTCATTACGATAAACCTGACGCGCGGGGCAAGTCTCCTGTCGTTCAGCGACAGTATCAAATTTTTCTGCTGGGGAGAAGATCTGTTTGAGCGGCTGTGCGGCGAACTTGCCGCTGCAAAGAGCTCTATTCATTTGGAATACTTTACGTTCAGAAACGATGCAACCGGTCGGCGCATCCTGTCAATTCTGTGCGAAAAGGCCCGCGATGGTGTTGAGGTAAAGCTGCTGTATGATGATTTCGGCTCTATTTTAACGCCGGCGGCGTTTTTCCGCCAGCT
Organism: Candidatus Treponema faecavium; assembly: GCA_019113455.1. Taxonomy (GTDB): domain Bacteria; phylum Spirochaetota; class Spirochaetia; order Treponematales; family Treponemataceae; genus Treponema_G; species Treponema_G faecavium. Next base: position 11,260 of record DXHG01000222.1, read on the forward strand.
CGATAAGGCGGGCGGTGAGAGCCGCGCGTTTTTCCGCGTGCGTACGGGACTGCCGCTTTCGATCAATTTCCGCAATCACCGCAAAGTGGCCGTCATAGATGGAGAAATCGGCTACATGGGCGGCGTCAACGTGGGAGACGAATACGCGAATTGCAGCCGCCACCGCAAGCCGCTGTGGCGGGACACGCATATCAGGCTCACGGGGAGCAGCGTGCCCGCACTGCAGATGTATTTTCTCCTTGACTGGTACAGCGTTACCGCATGGGACAGCCGCACGCATAAGGCACCTGATCTGTACCGGTATTTTCCGCAGTCATTTTTGACGGCGCTCTCGGACGAACTTGAACGAAAAACGTACGCAGATTTTATTTCCGACAGCGCGAATATGAACCGCGTGCCGACGCAGATTATGACTGCCGGACCGAACGACACAAACGTGGGTGCTATAGAAGACGCGCTTATCTACATGATAATGCGCGCAAAGAAATCAGTATATATTCAGACGCCATATTTTACGCCGGATGAGCCGTTTTTTACGGCGCTCAAGATAGCCGCAGGCGCGGGCATTGACGTGCGCGTCATGGTGCCGGGCAAATGGGATAAGTTTTACGTGCGCGCGGCGGCAATGGAGTTTATGCGGGAACTGCTTGCGTTCGGCGTGAAGTTTTACGCGTATCCCGGGTTTATTCACGCAAAGACGCTGGTCATTGACTCGGAACTTGTTACGGTCGGCTCAACCAATATTGACCAGCGCAGTTTTCAGCTGCATTTTGAAATAAACGCGTTCTTTTATGACGCGCCGACCGCGCGCCGCTATGCGGATATATTCGCCGAGGATCAAAAAGTGTGCACGCCGGTTGACGCGGACGCGCTGAACGCGAAGTTTATCGGCGTGCGCGCGTGGTGGGGCTTCTGCAAGCTGTTCTCTCCGCTCATGTAGCACGCGCGCGGCGTGCTTATGCTTGGGGAACCGCCTCAGAGAGCGTCTGCAGCACGCGCGTGCCTGCAAGTTTTTCGTTAAATCCGGCATAGTCGTATGCGTACCAGCGGTTATAGGTGATAACGCCCGCGTCCGCTCCGCGGTCAAGCAGGAACTGTATCGTTTCGGGCGCGCCGCTCCACGCCGCATACATAAGCGGCGTCATGCCGATATCGCCGTCTGCGGCGTTTATGTCTGCTCCCGCGTCGAGGAGCAGACGCATACTTTCGCGGTCATCGCGCGCCGCCGCCGTCATGAGCGCAGTGCGTCCGTACATGTCGGTGAGATTGGGATCCGCACCCGCGTCAAGCAGCACGCGCACCATGGCGGCGCCGCTGTATGCGGTGGCTTCCATAAGCGCCGTCCGCGCGCCGTTGTATCCGGCGAGATTTACGTCTGCGCCGTGGTCAATGAGCGCCTGCACCGTTTCAGGCCCGCATGACGCTGCGGCGGTGATGAGCACGGTGTCGCCGCTTGCAAACCGCTCGTTTACGTCTGCGCCCGCGCGTATGAGGCGGTGTATATCCTGCGCCGTTGTAGCTTGAGAAAGCGCTGTCTCAAAGCGGGGAATGTCCGCGCTCTGCGCTTGTGCGACAGCGCTTTGTGTGCTTGCAGACGCGAAAAACACCGCGGCGCATATGATCATCAGTTGTTTCATATAACCTCGCGAAAGCTTGGCGGTACGGCAAGTATAAACGCCGCCGTATCCTGCGGGCAACGTATGTTCAGTTGTGTAGGAAGCACCTGCGCTGAAAAGCAAATTACAGAGAATAAGAAAGAAACAAACCCGTGTGCAGCGTAAATACGGCCGCCCTGCAGTGCAGCCGTCTGCACTATCACGGAAAAATGGAAGTATTTGCCTTATTTATTGACAAAACAAATTGGATATTTTATTATTTATGCGGTAAATATGCAGGGTATAGGTATAACCCGCGTGTGTTTGCCGCATAACCATACAACTTACGTAAGGACCGCGTGTATGAAAAACGATACCGAAAATCATGGACTGACTCTGCCTGCGCGTCTGTTTTGGCTCGGCGCGTTTATTTTTGTTATCCCCGTTCTTGCATTTCTCATACTGGTGTGCTTTGCCTGCCCTGTTTCCGCCGGAGCGAAAACGTCTTTTGTGCTGCATCCGGTGAGCGTGATTTTTTTGCTGGCGGGAATCGCGCTGCCGCTTGTGCTGCTGCGTATGCTGAACGGGCGCATCGCGGAGTTTCACGCTGATTACGATAAGATTAACGATTATATCCGCATATATGCGCGCGCGTTTATTTTTGCGCCGCTGGCGTTTGCGCTCGTGTTTTCGCTGTGCCTGTTTTTCTTTACAGGCGGAACACAGTCGGAACTGCCCGCGCTCGCATTTTTTGCGTTTCCTGTCGGCAGCGCGATGATCTTTTCGTTGTTTGTGTATGAGCTTTTTATCCACAGGTTTTACGCGTTCTTTTTGTGGTGCCCGATTTCGCAGAACAAGCTCGCGCTGAAATTCGCGACGTGCAACACGCTTATTTCGGTATGCAGTCTTATCGGCGTTGTCGCCATTGCGGGAACGATTCTGTTTTCACAGATGAACGCATTGTCAGGCGGCGAGCTTACGCTGCATATTGCGACGCGGCTGCTGCCGGTAGGGATTGTGTGCGTTGCCGCAAACTTTTTAACGTATCTGTATCAGGGAAAAAACCTCACGGCGCGCATTACGAGCGTGCTGACGCTTGCCGAACATATTGCGGCGCGCGACTACACGCTGCCTGCGCTTGAGATTTTGTCGCGCGATGAGTTTGGCGTGCTCGCAGCAAACTTTAACGTGTTTGTCGCATCGCTCAAGAAAATACTGCGCGATTTTATCAATTCGCAGGAGTATCTGTCTGTTGTAACGGACGAGCTCGTGCGGGATTTGTCCAACTCCGAGCAGGCGCTTGAGAACATTGACGGCAATGTGAACAACGTAAAGAACCTTGCCGTTGAGCAGTCCGCCGGCGTTGAAGAAACGCACGCGACGGTACTGAACATCGTAAAAGGGCTTGAAAAGCTGAACAGGAATATCGAGTCTCAGTCTGCAAGCTTAACGGAATCTTCCGCGTCTATCGAACAGATGGTCGCCAATATCCGCTCTGTGACGGAGACGCTTGCAAAGAACACTGAAAGCATCACGGCGCTTGAAACATCTGCTTCGGAAGGTCAGCATACAGTCTCCGGCGCGGTTGCCGCGGCGAAAGAAATACTTAGCGAGTCTGCGGGGCTGCTTGAGGCGAGCTCCGTTATTCAGAATATCGCGTCGCAGACAAACCTGCTTGCGATGAACGCCGCGATTGAGGCGGCTCATGCCGGAGAGGCGGGCAAAGGCTTTGCAGTTGTTGCCGATGAGATACGCAAACTTGCCGAAGAGTCAAACGTGCAGGGCAAGTCTATTACCAAGCGGCTTAAGGCGCTTGAAAAATCGATTGACCGCATTGCGTCAAACACGCAGGACGTAGAAGTGCAGTTCAAAGAAATCTTTGACAAGACAAACGCAGTTAAATCGCAGTCCGCGCTTATTAAGAGCGCAATGGACGAACAATCCGCCGGAAGCGGCCAGGTGCTTACTGCACTCCATGAGCTTAACGATATTACCGAGGACATCACGAACGGTTCTTCCGAGATGCTTGAGGGAAGCCGGAATATCGCCGATGAAATGGGCCTGCTTGCTGAAGGCATCAAGAATATCACCGCCAGCATGAACGAAGTACTCAAATACGCAGATATGATTACGCAGGGAATGAAAAACCAAATATCGCACACTGATAAGACGGCCAAGCACTTGGCGCGCATAAAAGGCGATACCGCGAATATTAAATTAAGCTGACGCAGGCACGCCTGTGCCGCTGGGCCGTATACGGGCGCGCCGCTTCTCTGGCTGCGCCTCTGTTACTGTGCTGTCGTTACCTGATTCTTTCCGTTTGCTTTTGACTGATACAGCGCTTTGTCAGCCGCGCCGATAAAGGTATTGAATTCGCTTTCTTCCTGCGGTGCGGATACGGCAAGGCCAATACTCACCGTCACTATCGGCAGCAGCGCGCCTTCTCCCGAGGCGAGCGCGAGCGATTCAACTGCGGCGCGGAGCGTCTCCGCTGTTTCCTGCGCGCTCTGCAGCGTACAGTCTGAAAGCAGCGCGATAAACTCTTCGCCGCCGAACCGGCTTAAAATAGCGTTTTTATGCTTTGCGGCGGCGGTGAGCTGCTCCGCAACCGTCTTCAGTATCACATCTCCCTGCGGATGGCCGTATGTATCGTTGTAGTTCTTGAAATTGTCCACGTCTATCATCATAAGGGCAAGCGCGTGGTGCGTGTGCCTGTTCGCCTGCAATACAAGCTTGACCGTCTCGCTGAATCCGCGGCGGTTCAGAAGTCCGGTAAGCGTGTCCTTGAAAGAAAGCTCCCGCCATTTCTTTTGCTGTTCATCTTTTCGTATCGCGGTTTTTATGCGGGCAAGCAGTTCTCCCATGCTGAACGGCTTGGTAAGATAATCGTCCGCACCGGCTTCAAGCCCCTGTATGATGTCTTCTTCGGTGTTTTTCGCGGTGAGCAGGATAACCGGCGTCATAAGCGTTTTTCGCAGTTCCTGCAGTACCTGCAGTCCGGTAAGTTCAGGCAGCATAATGTCCATGAGAATAAGATCCCACGGCTCAACAAAAGCCGTCTGCAGTGCGCTCATCCCGTCTGTAACGGCAGTTACGCCGTATCCTGCGTGGGTGAGCTCAAGAGAAAGCAGGGACACCAGCCCCGGATCATCTTCCACTAGTAAAACGCGGTTCATGCATATAGTATGCACGCTTTTTGCGTTTTTTGCATTAAAACCGTATTAAAAAGTGCCGCGCGGGCAGGCGATGCGCTCGCGGCAGTTTGCGCCGCATGGCTTGCTTTTCGCTGCGTGAGATGCAATAATTGCACAAGCGAAACTTTTTATCCTTAATTATACAGGAGCGGCTGATGACAAGACCGAATATCGTGTTTTACTTTTCGGACCAGCAGCGCGCGGATACGTGCGGCTGTTATGGGCAGGAACTGGATATAACGCCCGTGCTCGACGGACTTGCAGAAAGCGGCGCGTGTTTTGAACAGGCATTTTCTCCGCAGCCGGTATGCGGCCCCTGCCGCGCGCTGTTTCAGACGGGGCTCTACCCGACAGAGACCGGCTGTTTCAGAAACAATATCAGCCTGCCGCCGCGGGTCAAAACGCTTGCGAACTGCCTTGAAGAGGCGGGCTACGAGACCGCCTACATCGGCAAGTGGCATCTGGCGTCAAACGACTACGCGCCGAACGGGCCCGATATGGACTATCAGACAAAGGCGGTGCCGCAGGAACTGCGCGGCGGGTATACGGGGTTCTGGCGCGCTTCCGACGTGCTCGAATTCACATCCGATGGATACGGCGGGTATGTCTTTGACGAGCACATGCGCCGCCGCGAGTTTTCAGGCTACCGCACTGACTGCATTACCGATTTCGCACTCGAATTTCTTGACGGCTATCGCGGCGGGCGCCCGTTTTTTATGACCGTGTCGCATATCGAGCCGCACCATCAGAATACGGCTCGCCATTATCAGGGGCCGAAAGGCTCCAAAGAAAAGTATGCCGGCTGCCGCATACCGAGCGATCTTGCGGCGTTCCCGGAAGGGGATTACCGCGCGGAGTATCCCGATTATCTGGGCGCATGCGCGAGCCTTGATGAGAATCTCGGGCGCATTGTGCGCGCGCTTAAAGAAAAAGGCCTGTATGATAATACCGTTATTATTTATTCTTCCGACCACGGCTCGCATTTTAAGACGCGGAACCGCGACGCCCATCTGTGCGGCGCAGACGATTACAAGCGTACGTGCCATGACGCGGCGCTGCGCGTGCCGCTCGTGATTGCAGGCGGGCCGTTTGCCGGTAAAGGCCGCATACGGGACATGGTGAGTACGGCGAGTATCCCTAAGACGATTCTCGCGCTTGCCGGAATCAACGCGCCCGAGCTTGCAGGCGAAGACCTGCGGGACGTTGCCGCGGGCAGGACGGACGGGCGGAAAAACGAAATATTCGCGCAGATATCCGAAAGCCGCGTAGGCCGCTGCATACGAACGCCAGACTATCTGTATTCCGTGTACGCGCCGGGAAAAGACGGCTTTGTGTATATGGACAGCGGCGTGTATGCCGATGACTTTTTGTATGATCTGACCGCCGACCCCGACGAGCTGCACAACCTGATTG
>DXHG01000223.1 GCA_019113455.1 Candidatus Treponema faecavium
AAGCAGAAACGCCTCAAGGTTTTCTTTTTTAAGACTGAATCCGGCGGCTGACATATGTCCGCCGTGGTTTATAAACAGTTCCGAAAAATAGTTAAGCATCTGCGTTGCGCTGCAGTTTCTGTTTGTTCTCAGCGATCCGACGATAACGCTGCCGTCTATGCAGGTTGCCGCGATGGCAGGCACGTTAAAGCGCTGCACCAGTTTTGACGCGAGAATACCGGAAACGCCGCGGTTTATGCGCTCGTCAATAACGACGGTGAGTTTTCCGCCGTAGCGGGAGAGGCTTTCGTACGCCTGCGGTTCGGCGATGTTCCAGGCATCGCTGCCAAGCTGCCGCCGCTCTTTATTCAGCGCAACGATGCGGTCGGCAATGCGGGAGCGTTCCGCAGGCTCCGACGCTAAAAAGAGCTGCACCGCAAGTTCCGGCTGTCCCAAGCGCCCCGCGGCGTTCAGCAGCGGGATGATATTCCACGAAAGCGCCGTGCTGCCTGTCTTTTTTCCGATAAGGTTCTGGCGCGTGAGCAGCTCGCTCAAGCCCGCCCGCGCCTTGCCTGCGTTGATTGCAGCAAGCCCTTGCTTGACAAAAATGCGGTTCTCGTTTTGCAGCGGCATAATGTCGGCAAGAGCTGCAAGCATACACAGCTGTATGTCTTTGCGCTCCTGTTCGGCAAGAGCGGGGCGTGCGGAAGCGTTTTTCGCCATGACGTAAGTAATAAAAATGGTAAAAAACGCGTCAAGTTCCGATGCGGGTGTTTCCGTGTACCGCAGAATGCGCGAGATTTCTTTTACGCGCAGCAGGCTTATATTGGCAACAGACGGGATGACGGACGCGATCTCATCGCGCATATCAAAGAAATTGAATTCAACCGCCGTGCCGAATAATTTGACGAGCTGTTTCTTTTGGAGCGCGCTGTCCCACACAAAAATCTGCTGCCCCTGCAGAAAATCAGGCAGGCGCGTCTGTGTAATGGATGTCACAAGACCGGGAACAATTGTTTCTTCAAGCCGCTCCTTTTCTGTCATGTTGCTGATTTTTACCGCTTCTATAATAAAAGCGTTGTTTACGGGCCGCACATTGAGCAGGCAGATTTCCTGCTTATAGAGCGCCGTCTGCGCAAAACGCAGCGCCGACACGAGCTTAAACGTTACGGCGCAGCCGGAGATATCCTTGAATGGGTATGCGTCTCCGTCAATTTTTGGGTTTACGATAATGGCAGGTTCGGGCAGTTCGCTTGACGGGGTGTGGTGATCAATGACGATAACGTCTATGCCCAGTTCCGCCGCGTGCGCTATTTCGCCGTGGTTTGAAATGCCGCAGTCCACGGTGATAATGAGCGAGCCGTACTGCGACGCAAACAAATCTGCCGCTTCCATTGAAAGGCCGTACGCGTCATTTCCTGACGGCAGTTTCCACGACACGTCTATGCCAAGCTGCGTGAGATACTCATACAGCAGCACGGTGCTCGTGATGCCGTCAACATCACGGTCGCCGAAAATCAGGATTTTTTCGCCTTCTTCCTTTGCCGTTATAATGCGGTCGACGGCATCTTCCATATTGGAAAGCAGAAACGGCGAGTGGAGGTAGCGCATGTCGTGTTCTAGATAGAACATGATGTCGCTGCCTGCGGTAATGCCCCGCCGCGCAAGGATCGAGGCAAGCAGCGGCGCGCAGCCGAACCGGTCATGCAGCTCCTTAACCTGCTCGCGTGAGACAGTTTTTTTTATGTACCGCATACCGCTACGAACAAATCTCCTGATACACGAGCGGCTTTTGCTGCGGCTTTTCATCGCAGTACCGCACCGCCTCGTCAAGCAGCGGCCGTGCCTGCTCCAAAGCGGCGGCGTCTTTGGCGTATATGTCCATAATGTTGTCGTTTTGGCGCACCTGTTCGCCCGTGTGCAGATGAAGCACGATGCCCGCGTCAGGACAGACCGCGTCTTCCGTGCGGTTTCGTCCCACGCCAAGGCGCACAGCGGCAAGGCCGATTTTGAGCGCGTCTATATCAAGCCAGCCTGAACGCTGTGCCTTATATACCGCGTGATGCGGGCTTCTGCGTCTGCCTCGCTGCTGCAAAAGGAGGGATGGGTTTCCGCCTTGCGCCTCTACGTTCTGCATAAAAAGCTCAAACGCGCGGCCCGTTGCTACCGCCTGTTTGCAGCGGGAAACGGCTTCATCATATGACGCGGCTTTGCCGCCAAGCAGCAGCATATGGGCGGCGAGGGCATAGGTAAGCTCCATGACATCGGCGGGGCCTTTGCCTTCAAGACAATCGAGCGTTTCTTCAATTTCAAGAAAATTGCCGACGGTGTTTCCCAGCGGCGTGCTCATGTCTGTGATGAGCGCGGACGTTTTTTTGCCCATCGCGGCGGCTGTATTGACAAGAGATTCCGCGAGCGCCTGCGCGTCCTCTCTGCTTTTCATAAAAGCGCCTGAACCGCACTTGACGTCGAACACGAGCGCGTCCGAGCCTTCGGCAGCTTTTTTTGACAATATGCTTGCCGTGATGAGCGGAATCGATTCTACCGTTGCGGTAACGTCGCGCAGGGCGTACAGCAATCTGTCTGCAGGTACGATGTGCTGTGTTTGTCCCATCATCACAAAACCGCAGCGCGCCATAATGCGGCACATCTCTTCTTTATCAAGCAGCACCCGATATCCTTCTATAGATTCAAGTTTGTCAAGTGTGCCGCCCGTGTGTCCGAGCGCGCGCCCGCTCATCATCGGAATCTGTACTCCGCACGCCGCGGCAATCGGTGCGAGCGGAAGCGATATTTTATCGCCGACGCCGCCGGTTGAGTGTTTGTCGACAAACGGGCCGGTAATGCCTTTGTCTGCAAGCCCGTGCAGGTTAATGCTCTCGCCTGAATGGAGCATGATGTTTGTCAGATTTGCCGTTTCTGCAAACGTCATGCCGTTAAAATACACGGCCATGAGCCATGCGGCAATCTGATAATCAGGCAGTTTATGCTGCACAAAGCCCTGTACAAGAAATTCAAGTTCTTCTTTTGATAATTCCTGTCCGTGCGGAAAAGCAGGGGAACCGCGTTTTTTTGTTATTATATCTGCTGCGCGTAAACCGGTTAACATGACGCTATACTCCTTAGTGTACAATGGGGAAGTCTCTGTATCATACTTTATTTTAAGCGTTTTTGCTATAAGTTTCTGCGGTTAATGCAGGGCAGTATGCAGAGTAAATGCTGCTGGCTCTGGTAATGCAGCACTGCCGGACTAATACAGCGAAGGCTGGCAGGCAAGTGTTTTGAGCTGTCCGCCGCAGGCGGCGCTGATAAGCGTGAACAGAAAATGTCTGAGTTCCTGAAAGCTCTCGGGCGAAAGCCGGTATGTGCGTGATAGTTCAGGGGGCGCGGCAGAAACCGTGTGCAGATATCGGATGCTTTCTGTGGTGAGCGGGAGCGCGTACTCGTGCTCGGATACGCAGTGTGCGCAGACAAAGCCGTTTTCTGCGGGGCTGTAATAGACTGCCTGCGGACTGCCGCCGTCAAACAGCTGTGCGCACCGTATGCAGGTTCGGCAATCTGCCTGCTGTCCCAAAAGACTGAGATAGCGCCACATAAAGCGCAAAAGCCCCGTCTGCGTGTTTTCCGGCTGGCAGAGCTCAAGCCCTTGTATAAAACCCGCAGCGAGCTGCCAGCACGGCCCGAATTCCCCGGCGGCTTCTGTCTTCATTACAATTTCCGTACATACCGAAGCCGCCCAGGTCTTGTCAAGATTTTCGCGTATGCGTGCCGAATAATATTCCGCGTCAAAATCGGTTATCTTGGCGCTGCCGCGCGCCGTATCGGTGTACAGCCAGAGCGTTCCGCGGTGCCACGGCGACACGAGCGAGCGGAGCCTGCTTTTTCTTCCGCCGTACAGCATCGCCTGCTGCACGCCGTGCTGCGGCGTTAAGAAGATGACGACGCGGTTCGATTCTCCTGCCGGACGCGACGCGAGAATGAGCGCCTGAGTGCGTGAATGTCTGTTCATACCGGTACAGCCGCAGTATACCGCCCAATGCGTCAGTGCCGCAAGCGTAAAAACCTCACACATTGCGTACAGACTGAATACAGCCAAGCAATATACAGCGAACAAAAAGAAAACAAGCCGCGCGTACAAACGCAGCCGCACCCCGCAGGGAACTGCAATCTGACGCCGCACGTGCAGCGTAAATGCCGCTGGCCCTGCTGCGCTCTTGTGCTCTGTGTGCAAACCGGATAAAATGCTCAATACATAAGAATTTGCTTTAGGAGGCACTATGAAACAGATTATGTGCGCGGCAGCCTGCATCTGCGCGCTTTTGTGCGCGGTAAGCTGCAGGTCCGCCGAACCGCAGGCGCGCAGTCTGGAAGGCTCTGTAGAAAGCGAAGTGCTTGAGCATAAAGGTTCAAGCCTCGGCATCAATCAGCTTCCGGTATGGGTAGAAACATATATTGAAACCGGTATTTCCGGTATTGAGCGGCTGACTGATTATGACGGCATGTACTGTTTTGTCGGCGAGGCTTCGGGAACGAATCTGGAAGCGGTCCGCAGCTGGGCGGAATCGTTTGACGCCGCGCGTGAAATAGCCGCCGCCGTTTCGTCGCGTGTCGAAAGCCTGTTTTCCGGTGCCGCGAATGGTTCGCCCGACGGCGTGTACGGGACGTATTTTGAAGACGTAGTGCGGACGTCCGCGTCCGCATCATATTCCGGCGTGCGGAAAATTAACGACTGGTGGATTCGGACGCGCACATATGACGCCGATGATGCAGACACGTATACCGATTCGTATCACGCGTTTGTGCTGTATGTTGTCCCTAAAGATGTTCTTAACGAACAGGTTGCGGCGGTGATGAACCGTGTCGCGCAGGAAGACGCGGCTGTGCTGACGGCTGATCAGCTGTCAGCCGCGGAAAATGTCCGTTCTATTATGGAGAATATCGGGTTCTAGGTTTTAATTTCCGTACCTGCATAAATAAAAACGCGCGCTTAAAACTCTTTTCGATTCAAAGCGCGCGTTTTTTTTACGGCAGTTCCAGCCGCTGCACATAGGCAGTTTTTGGCAGCAGGATAATTTCTACGCGGCGGTTTCTCGCCCTGCCTTCGTCAGTGCTGTTGTCGCCGATTGGCTTTGTGCCGCCGTATCCCTGATACGAGAACAGTTCCCGCGGAATACCCCGTTCAACAAGGGCATCGATAATGGCCTGCGCCCGTTCTATCGAGAGATTCATTTCTCCGTTCGGTTTGCCGACGCTCGCTGTGTGTCCTTCGACGGTGATGGTGTACTCGTTTGTCGCAAGCGCTTCTTGTATCATCTGTGCAATATCGTCAAGGCGGCTCTGTTCCTGCGGGAGCAGTTCGGCAAGATCCGCTTTGAAATTCAGGTTTTCCATCATGATTTTAAGACCGGCGGCGCTGTCGGTTACGGTTATGTCAGGCACCTTGTTTTCATAGGTATACTGCGTGAGGCCGCGGTATGTGAGATAGTAATTTTCGTCCTTTACAGGCGCCTGCGCCTGATACGTGATGTACTCTTTATCAAGCAGTATGACGATTTTGCCCTGCGTAAGCAGTTCCCTGTTCTCAGGCACTGAAAGTATTTTGAGCGCGTCGCTGCGGGATATGACAGGGTCGGTGCGGTTTACGCCGTAGATTTCGCGCGCGATAATGCGCAGCGGGTCTGTACCGATTCGGTCTGCATACAGGCTTATATCGTCTGTGTATCCGTATTGAACAATGCCCTGCATCTGTGCGACTACCGGATCCGCGGTGTTTTTATCATACAGCCGATCCATGTTCTCATCCCATATCGTGGGGAAAAAACACGGTATGCCGTTTGCCGCGACGTATTCGCCGTGTACCGGCAGCGCGCCGCGCGCATCGATGATAATGCCTGAGTATGGCCGCGATGAGACCTGCTCAATCGGCTCTTTTGTCGGGTTTGATACGGAGTGCCTGACAAGCGCGGAACCTATCTTGTGCAGGTCAAGCGTGTGCTGCGTCTGCACTGACGAGCCCTGCTGTGTAAACACCACAGGGGAGAGGCTCGTTTCTTCAATAATATCCGTAATGTGGGCGAGCGTGATGCTGCCGTTTCTGACCATATCTTCAAGCGTGTATACCGAATCGACCGGCAGCGCCAGAAGCGGGTCTTTTATCAGTATCGGCAGCTGAACGCTTATCCTGTTTGATATCACCCGTTTTCCTGACGGCACCGGAATACCGGACTGCTGCACGTCGTAGCGGATATCTGACGTAAACTGCAAAGTATTCCAGTTTACGAGGCTTTGCGATTCCATGAGGCCTGACTGCGCATACAGGGCAGTATGCAGGCACAGGCATACTGCGAGAACCGCCGTTTGTATGAGTTTTTTTTTGTTTTTTGTAACACAACGTAATGTTTGCATAGTACGCATACTCAGTTAATTATCGGCACTACAATTGTGTGCCCGATAGATAAAATTCCTGTTTCGGTAAGATTGTTCGCCATGCACAGATCTGAGACGGTAACTCCGTACCGGCGGGAGATTCCCCACAGCGTGTCTCCTTTTTGCACCGTGTACACGTCGTTATATATGGAAATATTCTGTTCTTTAAGCGTTGTTTCTACGGCTGTGCGCGTTCCCTGCGGTATACGCAGCCGGTATGCACTGCCCGGCGGCGTGATGCCGCTGCGGACAGCCGGATTCAGAAAGAGAATCTCGCTTCCGCCTGTCTCTTCGTGTGCGGCAAGCAGATGCAGGTTAACGCTTCCGTTGAGCACAATCTCTTCAAAGTCCGGCGCAGCAGACTCATCTATATCGGGCAGCTCAACGCCGTACCACTCGCTGTTGGTGATAATATCTGCGATGACAAGCAGTTTGGGAACATAATTCATCGATTCGTTTTTTATCAGATTGTGCTCTGACAGATACCAGAATGTCTTTGTCTCGGCATCTTCCAATGCGCGGCTGAGCGCTCCGGCACCGCAGTTATACGCGGCTATGGCAAGCGGCCAGTCTTCAAACATTGTGTAATTGTCTTTGAGCTTGCGCAGCGCCGCGTCTGTCGATTTCCACGGATCATAGCGTTCGTCTATCCACTCGTTCTTGTCTAAAAACGGGTGCATGCTGTTTTCCATAAACTGCCACATGCCGGTTGCCCCCGATTTGGATACGGCAGTGTTTTTATAATTGGATTCAACAATCGGCAGGTACTGCAGCTCAGGCGGCAGGCCCATCTTTTTTACCTGGTCGTGTATATAGGCGCGGTAGGGCGCCCCGGCTTCAAGCACTTCTTTGAGCCAGCGCTGCCCATACGCGGATAAATATTCTTCCTTATATTTCTGAATGAGCGGGTCGTCTTTGGGGTACGGGATAGAAAGCTCCCTGTACGGCGGTTTTTGCCGCGCGCTTTCCTGCGTTTCCGCTTGAACCGTTTGCGCTGCTGTCTGCTGCGCCTCCTGTTCCGCCTGCAGAAGCTGCTCCGCCGCCATCGTCTGCTCAAGCGACGTCAGATGAATAGTGTCGTCTGCGGTGATGGACATCACCATCGGTTGTGAACCTTCAGGACGCAGCAAGTCGATATGCTCGTTCGTAGCGCCTGCGGGTACCGCCGTAGTGATCAAGCCGAAAAACAGCAACGGCTTGCATACGCATAAAGAAACAGGCGTCACAGTTTTTCTCCAAAGTATATGCCGGCCCATTCCCAGCGCCCGTGTATTTCAGGGTCTGCCGGAAAATTTACTTTTCTGAAATATAAATACCACACAGAAATATAATTACTCCATCCCCAGGTGCGCAGATACGCTTCGTTGGGGTTTGACGACTCATCAAGCTCCGCGCTGTAGCGGATGCGGTTTCCGCGCATAAAACTGCTCATGGAAAAATGCTCCTGGCTGTTTGTGTCTGTGGCGTCCTGCTTCCATGACATGGCGAAAAAATTAACCTTGGATTTATATCTGTCCAAATCCTGATAATCGTAGCGCGTAATGGCAGTTTTTACGGCGGTTTCAAGCGCTTCAAGGCTTTCAAATGTCCAGTCTTTGGGAGAATTATTAAAATCTATGAGCATCCGCGCGTAGTTATATGCGTCAGGGCTGCCGGCAATCTGTATCTCTGCTGCATCGCTTTGTTCAAGAAACAGCTCGTAGGATTTCATCGCGGAGTCCCATTCCCCTTCTTTTTCATACTCCTGCGCAAGGCGGAAATACAACTCGGTGATATTGACGTTCTCGGAGAATCTGCTGATAAGCTGCTGAAAATAGTGGATGCGATTCTGCGGATCCGTACTGATGCGGATTAAATTCGTAAGGCATAAAAAATGTATTGAAGCGTCTTTAAGCAGCAAGTCCGGATACTGCGTAAGAATACGGTCAAAATAGTATTCCGCAAGCGGCTCTCCGTCTGTCTGCAAATATACATGCGCGACCATAAGCAGCCAGTATGCGTTATACTGGTCGTCGGGGTGCTGCTCAACGTAATCGGTAAGAAACAGAATAAGCTGCTCGTACTGTTCTGACGCAAGCAGGTTTTCTGCTATCTGATTGACCGCAGTGTATCTGCTTTCTGCGCTGAGCCCCGTATCCTGCAATATTAGGCGCAGCTGGCGCTGTGTTTCGGTAAAAGTTGTATCTGAATCAGTGTTTGTGTAAAGGACAGCCGGTGAACAGGCGGTATATATCATGCTGGCTACGCAGAGCGCAGTAACCGGAATGATGGTATGGAACATATTTCGATTGTAACATGCGGCTTTGTTATTGGCAAGAGCCGCATTGTAGTGTATTATAGGCATTGGCAGATTCAACAGCATGAAAGAATTGTTACCTCGTAATACCCGGGCATACGCGTCCGTAATCAATATCCTGCTTGCGGCAGGCCTCGTTTTTATCTCAGCCGGCGTACTGCTGCTCATGTATTTCTTTTCAGACGATCACAGCTTTTCCGGCTTCTGGCTGCCGTCCGTATTTTTTGCAGCCGGTGCGGCGCTCGTCTATCGGTCGTTTACGCGGCGCTGCAATTCCCGCGTTGTGTTCGCCGGTTTCTTTTTAAGTATCGGTGCTATTTTAATTTTGTTAAGCAATACGCCTGCGGTGCCCGCCTCGATGGCGCAGATATGGCCGCTGTTCGCCGTTATCTGCGCAGTCTCGCTGCTGTGCAGCGGCGCGTACAAGTATCACAGCCTGCGGCCGCGGTATTTTATTCCGTCGCTGATGCTGTGCTTTTTGGGTATCGTATTCTCTCTGTTTTCTTTTGATTTGGTAACGGTGTCGTTTTCGGAATTTGCAATACAGTTTTGGCCGTTCATCTTGATTATTGCAGGCATCGGGCTTCTGGTGTTGTTCGTTTATCAAAAAAAGCTTGAGTCATTTCATTTTGACACGGACGAAAAC
>DXHG01000224.1 GCA_019113455.1 Candidatus Treponema faecavium
GCTATACGCACATGCAGCGCGCGCAGCCGGTAACGCTCGGCGCGCATCTGTGCGCATGGGCGTGGATGCTGCAGCGCGATACGGAACGGCTTTCAGACGCGCTCAGGCGAATGGATTTCTGTCCGCTTGGCGCAGGCGCGCTTGCCGCAACTGCGCTGCCGATTGACCGCCACATGACTGCCGCGGAGCTTGGCTTTGCCGCGCCGACGGCAAATTCGCTTGACTCGGTTTCCGACCGCGACTACTGCATTGAAATAACGGGCGCGCTCGCGCTTTTGATGACGCATCTGTCGCGTTTCTGCGAAGAAATCGTGCTGTGGTCAACAGAAGAGTTTAAGTACATAGAGCTTTCTGAAACATGGTCTACCGGTTCAAGTATCATGCCGCAGAAAAAGAATCCGGACTTTGCCGAACTGATACGCGGACGCACCGGGCTCGTATACGGCAATTTGATTGCACTGCTGACGATGATGAAAGGGCTTCCGCTTTCGTACAACCGCGACATGCAGGAAGACAAGACGAGCCTGTTCAGTGCATATGACACGGCGCTTTCGTGCGTAACCGTGTTCACGGCGATGATCGGAGAGGCGCGCTGGAACACAGCGCGCATGGAAGCGTGCTGTTCCGGCGGGTACGCGAACGCGACCGATGCGGCTGATTATCTTGTGCGCAAAGGCGTTCCGTTCCGCACGGCGCACGGCATTGCCGCGTCTGCGGTGCGCGCCTGCATAGAGCGCGGATACGCTGACATAGCTGACATGCCGCTTGATGAGCTTCGGGCACATTCTCCGCTGTTTGAAGAAGATATATACGCGCTCTTGTCTCCCGCCGCGTGCGTTGAAGGCCGGAGCCGCCCGGGCGGACCTGCTGCAGACCGCACGCTGATTCAGATAAATGAGCTCCGCGCGTACTGCGCTGCGCTGCGCAAGTGTATAGAGAAATATCTGTAATAGTACTAAAGGCCATTTACTAAAAAGCAAGTTTTGTGTACAGTATACAGGAACGTTTTGCTGAAATGAGGCGCAGCTGCTCTGCGTGCAGACAGCTGTGTCTTATGTGCCTGCGTTGCGGGCGTGAATACGAAAAATCAAAATGAAGCGGTAATATTGTTTCATTTGCTTTGAGAGGAGCATGTTATGATGAAAAAAACTCTTGCTGTGCTGCTTTTGTGTGCGGCGGGCGCGTGTGCTTTTGCCGGCGGCGCTAAAGACAGCGGCGTTGATACATCGTTAACGGATGTGCAGGAAAAAGGCGTGTTTGTGCTGGGGCTTGATACGTCGCTTCCGCCGCTGGGGTTTATCGATGAGTCGAACGAGATTGTCGGTTTCGACATCGATCTTGCGCGCGAAGTATGCGCACGGCTGGGCGTTGAGCTGCAGTGCCAGCCGATTAACTGGGCGGCAAAAGAGCAGGAGCTGAACACGGGCAATATCGACTGTATTTGGAACGGGTTTACGATTACGCCCGAACGCGAAGCCGCAATGGCGTTTACGAAGCCGTATCTTGATAACGCGCAGGTCGTGATTGTGCGCCGTGATTCAGGTTATACGTCGCTTGCCGATCTGGCGGGCAAAACGATTGGCCTGCAGGGCGGTTCAAGCGCTGCCGAAGCGGTGGAGGCAAATCCTGAGTTTAAAGCGTCCCTCAGGGATATCGTAGAGTTTAAGGAAAACCTCACGGCGCTCATGGATCTTGAAATCGGCGGTGTGGACGGCGTTGTGATGGATCTGGTGGTAGGCAATTACAGCATCAACACGACCGGCAAAGACTTTGTCGTGCTTGACGAACACCTCGCTTCGGAACAGTACGGCGTCGGTTTCCGCAAGAACGACATTGCGCTGCGCGACGCGGTGCAGCAGACACTTGAGGAAATGGCGGCAGATGGAACAGTCGCGGCTATTTCTACCAAGTGGTTCGGTTCTGACATAACCGTTATTGCCGAGTAACGGGGCATTCTTGTTCAAACAGACGCATACGGAGCCGGCGCCGCAATGAACTGCTCCGTATGCGCTGCATCTGTGAGAGGGCAATAATGGAAACGCTGCTGCCGGCGCTGCTTGAAGGCGCCGGAACATCGCTCGTTGTATTTTTTCTGACGCTGCTTATTTCTGTGCCGCTTGGCCTGCCGGTAGCGGCGGCGAGAATGTCTGCAAAGTGGTACCTGCGCATACCGGCAAAAGTATTTATTCTGATTATTCGCGGTACGCCGCTTATTTTGCAGCTTATTTTTGTCTATTTTGCCCCGTATTATATATTCCACGCCTCATATGACCGCTTTACCGCAGCGATTATAGCGATGTCGCTTAATTATGCCGCGTATTTTGCGGAAATATACCGCGGCGGCATTGAATCTATTGCAAAAGGGCAGTACGAGGCGGCAAAAGTGCTTGGCTTTACCCGTATGCAGACGTTCTTTACTATTATACTGCCGCAGGTGGTCAAGCGCATCCTTCCGGCAATGGGCAACGAAGTCATTACGCTCGTAAAAGACACGGCGCTCGTGCAGACAATCGGCGTGGGCGAGCTCTTCCTTGCTGCGCAGAATGCGGCAAGCCGCCAGTTTTCGACCGTACCGATATTCATAGCGGGCGTGTTTTACTTTGTGATGAACTGGGCAGTATCGCTTTTGTTTTCGCGGCTGGAGCGAAAACTGGACTATTATCGCTAGTTATTATGGAAGAAATAATCGCTGTTTCCCATCTGAAAAAATCGTTTCACCTGGACAAGGCGCGGGCCGCCGGAAAGCAGCCGCAGACGCTTGAAGTGATTAAAGACATTTCGTTCTGCGTGCATAAAGGCGAGGTGCTCGGCGTTATCGGGCCATCCGGCTCGGGCAAATCGACGATGCTGCGCTGTATCAATCAGCTTGAAACCGTCTCCGACGGCACCATTGACATATGCGGCGAGACGCTTGTGCGCTCCGGCGTGTATGCGGATAAAAAGACGCTGCGCCGCATCGGGCTGCGTTCCGGCATGGTGTTTCAGAACTTTAACCTGTTTCCGCATTTTACGGCGTTGCGCAATATTGCCGAGGCACAGGTAAAAGTGCTCGGCATTGAGCGCCGCGAGGCAGAAGAAACGGCGCGCGCGCTGCTTGCTAAAATGGGGCTTTCGGGAAAGGAATACGCGTATCCGTATGAGCTTTCAGGCGGCCAGCAGCAGCGCGTCTCCATTGCGCGCGCGCTTGCGCTCAAGCCCGAAGTCTTATGCTTTGACGAACCGACAAGCGCCCTTGATCCGGAACTCACCGGAGAAATACTTAAAGTAATTAAATCGCTTGCACAGGAAAAAATGACGATGATTGTGGTTACGCACGAAATGGCGTTTGCGCGAGACCTTGCAGACCGCGTTATCTTTATGGACGGCGGCGTTATCGTTGAAGAGGGAGACGCCGCGAGCGTCATTACCAATCCGCAGAGCGAACGCACAAAAGCGTTTTTAAGCCGCTTTTCTGCGTCCTAGGCGCTTTTTGCCGTATTGCCGTACTAAAAAAAAGCGTCTGCCTGCTGCTATGCGTATCATGCGGGCAGACGCTTTTGTATTATGCGAGCAGCTGCTCAAGCCGGTTTACAATATCTGCAAACGTGTTAAGCGCAGCCTGTACCGGCTTTTTTTCTTCCATATTAACGCCTGCCGCCTTGAGCGACTCTATCGGATAGCGCGAGCCGCCTGAACGCAGGAACGTGAAGTACGCGTCCCGCTCCGCAGCCCCGCCGTTTATAACGCGCCCGGCAAGCGCAAGCGCCGCCGAAATGCCGGTAGCGTATTTGTAGACGTAAAACGCGGAATAAAAGTGCGGAATACGCAGTCCTTCAAGATCGCTTGTGTCTTCAAAGTGCATATCGGGGCCAAAATACAGCTCAAGCAGCTTGCGGTATTCGCTTCTGAGCACGTCGACCGACAGCGGCTGACCGTGCTCTACAAGCTCATGCGTTATTTTTTCGTATTCGGCAAACATCGTCTGGCGGTGCAGTGTTGCAAGAATATCGGAAGCGCGCACGCTCAACAGGTATGCCTTCATCGTGTCATCGCCGTGCCGGTACAGATAGCTGAACAGCAGTTCCTCATTGAATGTAGAAGCTACTTCCGCCTCGAATATCGTGTAGCTGTACTGCATAAACGGGTTTGCGCGCGCGGAATACCATGAGTGCATCGAGTGGCCGCCCTCGTGCGCCATCGTGAACACATCGCGGATAACATCTTCTTTGTAATTGAGCAGTATATACGGATAGCCGGTGTAATTTCCCGACGAAAACGCGCCTGAACGCTTGCCCTTATTTTCGTAGCGGTCAGCCCAGCCGTTAAGCAATCCTGTACAGAGCGTGTCGGTGTATTCGCTGCCCAGCGGAGAAAGCGCCTCGCGGATAATTTCCACCGCCTGTTCGTACGGCGTTTTCTGCGTGACGCCGCTTACGAGCGGCACATACACGTCGTAGTGGCGCAGTTCATCGAGCTTAAGCGCTTTTTTTCTCAGGCGGTAATACCGGTGCAGCGGCTCAAGATTTGCGTGAACCGTATCTATGAGATTGTCGTACACGGTCTCGCTCACGTTAT
>DXHG01000225.1 GCA_019113455.1 Candidatus Treponema faecavium
ACGCGCCGCTGCGGAAGAAGCCGCGCGCCGCGCCGAAGAAGAGCGCTTGGCGGCAGAACGCGCCGCTGCGGAAGAAGCTGCGCGCCGCGCCGAAGAAGAGCGCTTGGCGGCAGAACGCGCTGCTGCAGAAGAAGCCGCGCGCCGCGCTGCTGTCGATGAACAGAAGAACAAAGTTACCGAAGCGGTCAATTCCGGGCGGACAAATCTTGCCGCAGGAGAAAATGACGCGGCGCTCAATGACTTTGCCGGCGCAAAAGAACAAATGCCTGAAGATGAAACAGCGTTTGCCGCTCAGATGTATTCTGAAATATCTGCAGATCTGTACGATGCTGCAGAAACGCAGGAAAGCGCGGAAGAACAGCAGAAGCTGCGCGGCGCAGCAGAAGCATACGCGCAGGATGCGGTTGTCAGCGAGCCTGAATCATCAGACGCGCATTATATTCAGGGAAGGTCCGCGCTGGAGCGCGGAGATATTGACGAAGCATACCGCGAACTGTCTGCGGCGGTAGCGGCAAATACAAGCAATTACCGCTACTATTATGATCTCGGCCGTGTGCAGTACATTATGGGACAGTACGAAGAGGCCAGGCAGTCGTTTGATTCAGCTTCCCAGCTGAATCAGGAATTCGCAAAAGCGCCGTACAACATGGCGCTGTGCTGCAAACAGCTTGGCATGGACAGCGAGGCGCTTGCCGCGCTTGAGCAGGCATATACGCGCGACCCGAATTACGATAAGGCGTACCTTGAAACGGGGCGCATACTGTCTGCGCAGGGAAAGACCGACAGCGCGATTACCGCTTACGCCGAGGCCGTGCGGATAAACGACGCAAACATCGCGGCTGTGCGTGAATTAGCCGGCCTTTATGCAGGTACTGGAAATTACGCTGAGGCGGAACGGCTGTTCAAGCAGGCGCTTGCTCTTGATTCCGCAGATCCGCTGACAAACTACAATTTGTCTGCGGTGCTGTTCATGCAGGGAGATTATACGGAAGGCATCGGCTATGCACAAGCCGCCTACAGCGCGATGCCGGACAGCGTGCAGGCGGTGTACAATTATGCGCTGTTTGCAGAAGCGAACGGGGATGCCGATACGGCGGCGCGCGTGTATGAACAGGCGCTTTCCCTTGACCCCGCGCACGTAAAATCGAATATCAATCTGGGAATTATCGCTATGAACCGGGGAGACTCAGATACGGCGCTCCGGTTATTTACGGCTGCATATGAAGCGGATCCTGAAAACTTTGAGGCCGCAAATAACCTGGCAAGCGCGTATCAGATGCGCGGGGAGTATGAACACGCGATCGAGTATTTTACGCAGGCGCTTGCCCTGCAGCCCGATAATGCAGAAGCAGAGTTAAACCTTGCACGCACCTATGCTGCTGCCGGTTCGTACAGCGACGCCGCCAGCCTGCTCGAAAAAATCATCAGCGCGGCGCCTGATAATCTTGACGCCTGCATTGAACTTGCCAAAATCTGCATTGCGCAGACTGACGTCGCTTCTGCGCGGCAGTGGCTGCTCTATGTGCAGGAAGCAGACAGCGCATACCGCAGCGAAGAAGTGCGGTCGCTGCTTTCCCAGCTGGAGTAACGCGCATAGCGCGCACTATGTTTGTGCATGAGGAGCTGATATGAACGGAATGGTTGTGCCTGCTTTGGGGTTTACGCTGATATTCCTGGCGACGGCGGCAGGATCGGCACTGGTGTTCTTCTTTAAGGCGGACATGCCGCCTAAGCTGAACACGGCGTTTCTGGGCTTTGCTTCCGGCGTGATGACAGCGGCGTCCGTGTGGTCGCTGCTTATTCCTTCAATAGACGGGGCTGCGGCGTACGGCGCGTGGAGCTTTATTCCCGCGGCGGTAGGATTCCTGGCAGGCGGCGTGTTTTTAGTCGCCATCGATAAGCTCATACCGCACATACACGGCGGCACGCATGAAGAAGAAGGCCCGCGCTGCAATCTTGCAAAACCGGTAAAGCTCTTTCTTGCTGTAACTATCCATAATATACCGGAAGGGCTCGCTGTCGGCTTTGCGTTTGGCTCCGCCGCGACGGCAGGCGAACAGGGCGCGCTCGCGTCAGCGTTCGGGCTTGCCGCGGGCATGGCGATACAGAATTTTCCTGAAGGAGCGGCGGTCGCGCTTCCGATAAAAAACGCCGCAGGCAGCCGCGCAAAGGCGTTTCTCTATGGAGCTGGAAGCGGCGCGGTGGAACCGGTTTTCGCGGTTATCGGGTATTTTCTTGCATCGCAGCTTGCCGCCGCGCAGCCGTGGTTTTTGGCGTTTGCCGCAGGCGCGATGATTTTTGTTGTGGCAGAAGACCTCATACCCGACGCGCATTTGAGCGAGCATCCGCATCTGGGCACCTGGGGCATGATGATCGGTTTTGCGGTGATGATGGTACTTGATGTGGCGCTGGGATAGGACAGCGGCGCCCGCCGCTGCGCGCAAAAGCGCGCATAAGATATGCGAGGCGCAAGCGGCTGCGTAAAAATCCTCAATAATATAGAAAGAATTGTGCAGGTGAAAACTCGCAGCATATGCGGCGTTCGCAGATGCCGCCGTCCGTCAGCCATTTACCATTTATAATGCGCAAAACAGCCGATGGTCTGACTCCTGCTGGCTGCCGGATGGAACGGGTTTTGCAAAAATACTCCCTGCAGAGAACTGTAAAGAAACCAAGCCCGCGTGCAAACGCAGAAAACACCCCGCGCGGTTGTCTTTTTCGCCGGTTATGTGCTATTGTTCTGCACATGTGGTTATTTTTGTTTGCCGTGCTGCCGCTTGCCGTGTGCGGCGTCTATGCTGCCGTACGTTCCGTGCGGCCGAATGCGCTTATCGGTGCGTATCCGCTTTTGGCGTTTTACGGACTGGTCGTTGGCGCGGCGGTCTGTTTTGTCGGCTTCTTTTTTATCTACAGCGCGGATACGGTGGCTGACAGCGTGCAGCGGCAGGCGCTGCCGTACCTGCTGTACCGCGAGCTGTTGCCGCTTTTGGCGTATGCGTTTTTTGCGCTTGTTTCGCGCGACGGCGCAGTATACGTGTCGCGCGCGGCGTTTCCGATTCTGGGCGGTTTTTACACGGCGTATCTGCCGTACTATGTATTTTCTTCCGTGGTATTTGATTCCGGCTTCGGGCTGTTCTGCGTGCCGCTTATGACGCTCTGCTTTATCTGCGGCGTTTCTGCGTGCGCGCGCTTTGCGGGAATGTTGTACGCGCGCCGCACGTCGTACCGCGGCAATGCGGGCGCGCTTGCCGTGAGGCTGTGCGTGTGCATGGTGTTTTTCGTGTGGCTTTGCATTGTGCCGGCATATGTGTGGGGGTTATATCTGACTGCAATGTACACATCCGCGTGGCAGCTCTGGGCGGCGCTCTACTGCGTGATAACGCCTGCCGTCTGCGCATTCAGTCTGTCAGACCGCTGCAAAACGTTTGCTGCTGCGGCGAAAACAGCGGAAATTTCCGCCGTGTAGCTGTCTTGCAGAACACAAAAAAACGGCTGCCGCAGAGCGGGCAGCCGTTTTTTTGTGTTCTGTTCGGTTATGCCTGACCGGCTGAACCGAGCACTTCCTTATTCTTGTGCATATAGAGCTTTTTCAGTTCGTCGCGGGCGGGGCCGAGGTATTTGCGCGGATCGAATTCTTCCGGATGCTCGGCAAACACCTTGCGGATAGCGGCGGTCATCGCAAGCCGTCCGTCAGAGTCGATGTTGATCTTGCAGACTGCCGATTTGGCCGCCTTGCGCAGCTGTTCCTCAGGGATACCGACGGAATCAGCGAGTTTTCCGCCGTATTTTTCGATTTCGGCAACGTATTCATGCGGAACAGATGACGAGCCGTGGAGCACAATCGGGAATCCCGGCAGTTTCTTTTCGATTTCTTCAAGCACGTCGAATGCGAGCGGCGGCGGGATGAGCACGCCGTCAGCGTTTCGCGTGCACTGTTCAGGCTTGAACTTGCAGCGGCCGTGGCTCGTGCCGATAGAGATTGCCAGCGAGTCTACGCCTGTCTTGCTTACAAAGTCCTGCACTTCTTCGGGCTTTGTATAGTGGCTTTCTTCCGCGGAAACATCGTCTTCAACGCCGGCAAGCACGCCGAGCTCGCCTTCTACGGTTACGTAGTCTTTCTGCGCATGCGCGTATTCGCACACTTTCTTGGTAAGCGCTACGTTCTCGTCATACGGCAGATGGGAACCGTCAATCATGACGGAAGAGAAACCGCTGTCGATGCAGTCTTTGCACAGCTCAAAGCTGTCGCCGTGGTCAAGGTGCAGTACAATCGGAATGTCGTAGCCGAGTTCGTGCGCATATTCCACCGCGCCGCGCGCCATGTTGCGCAGCAGATTTTTGTTTGCGTATTTGCGCGCGCCGGAAGACACCTGCAGGATAACGGGAGACTTTGTTTCGACGCAGGCCTGAATAATCGCCTGCAGCTGTTCCATATTATTGAAATTATAGGCGGGAATTGCATAACCGCCTTTGACAGCCTTGGCAAACATGTCTTTTGTGTTTACCAGACCCAGTTCCTTGTAGCTCGTCATACATGACTCCTTATACCAAAGATGTTATATATGAGATTTTATAGCGCTTTGCAGATTTAATCAATATCTGAATATGTGTCCCGCGGCGGCAGGTACTCTGCACCGCGGGCGTTTTTTCTCCGCGGGCGTAAGGCTGGCTGCGGCCGCGGAGCGGGAACTTGACCATATGCGCCTGCGAATACCACATTTGCCGATGGCTGACAGATTTCCCGTTTAAAAATAAAAAATTTGCCGATGGCTAAATTTTATTTTGCCATGTATCAGACATGAATTTTGC
>DXHG01000226.1 GCA_019113455.1 Candidatus Treponema faecavium
CGGCAAGTGCGCCGCTGGCCATCGGCAAAATTCATGTCTGATAAACGGCAAAATAAAATTTTGCCATCGGCAAATTGTTATTTTTTAAACGGGAAAACTTTTGCCGTCGGCAAATTCCCTCTCCGCCCTCAAAAAACAAACTGCAGGAAAAAAACACGTCTGAACGCAGAAACTCCCTGCGGAGACCCGCAAAGAAAAAACGCCCGCCGCCAGCGTAAACGCAGCAGCCGCCCCGCAGCCCGTACAGGGAGCCTCCTGCAAAACCAACCTTGCGCATTGCCTCGTATTCGGGTATAGTAACTGCGTATTTTATGGAACAATCGGCACTATCCGGCAGGGCGCTGTCGGTTACGGAACTTACGGCAGCCATTAAAGACCTGCTTGAAGGTTCATTCGGTCCTATTGTGCTTGAAGGCGAAATTTCAAATTACCGGCCGTCAAGCACCGGCCACCTGTATTTCACGCTCAAAGACGCGGGCGCCGCAATCTCTGCGGTTATGTTCAAAGGCAGCAGCAGAACGCTCACATTCACGCCAAAAGACGGTATGCTCGTGCGTGTCTCAGGAAGAATTTCGGTGTACCCGCAGCGGGGCAGCTACCAGATTATCGCTGACACGATGAGTGCTGCGGGGGCGGGCGCAATTTTACAGCTGCTCGAAGAGCGCAAGCAGAAACTCGCAGCAGAAGGACTCTTTAATGCTGATACAAAGCGCCCGCTTCCGCCGTTTCCCCGTACCGTCGGCGTTGTTACAAGCCCTACCGGAGCCGCACTCCGCGATATACTCCAGATAATCAGGCGGCGCAGCCCCTGCACATCGGTTATCGTTTTTCCGTGTCCCGTGCAGGGCGAACATGCAGGCGCAGGCATTGCCGCGATGATACGCGCGGCAAACCGATACCGCACAGCGGATGTGCTCATCGTCGGACGCGGCGGCGGCTCGCTTGAAGATCTGCTGCCATTTTCAGACGAGGCAGTTGTGCGCGCGGTTGCGGCATCGCAGATACCGGTTATTTCCGCTGTCGGGCACGAAATAGACTGGGCGCTCTCTGATTTTGCCGCCGATGTCCGCGCACCTACTCCTTCCGCGGCGGCAGAGCTTGCCACGCCGCTGCAGGCGCAGCTTGTGCAGGATATAGGCGGCATGGCTGACACGCTGCTGCACGCCGTGCAGGCAAAAATCGCTGCGGTGCGCACGCGCCTTTCGGTATTCACGCCTGAATCGCTTGAGTTTCGCTTCCGCGCGATTGAGCAGCCGCTTCTGCTCCGGTTCGACAGCGCGAAAGAAGCGCTGCTTGCAAATATGCAGCAAACGACGCAGCTGCTGCGCCTGCGCGTTCAGACGGCTGAAAACGCGCTGCACGCGGCTGACCCGCACGCGATACTGCAGCGCGGGTATTCTGTCGTTACGGATACACAGACGGGACGCATCGTCAAATCGTGGCAGGATGTGCGCCCTCAAAGCAATATACGCATACAGACGGCGGCAGGCAGCATTGCCGCGTCGGTAACAGACGCCTGCCCTGATGCCAAGGAACTACCGCATGAAGAAAACTGACAAAACATTTGAACAGCGGCTCGCCCGCCTTGAGGAACTGAGCAGTGCAATCAGGCAAAACGACATCACGCTTGAAGACGCGCTTGCGTGTTTTGAAGAAGGAATCAGGCTTGCCAAGCAGATGGAAAAAGAACTCGATAAAATCGAAGGAAAAGTACAGATACTGCTTACGGAGCCGGACGCCGCGACAGGCAATCCGGTTCCGCTGGAAAAGCCTGACGGAACACCCGAACTCGACTTATTTTCCGGGCTGGACGGCTGAACATGGCAGAGCGACGCCCCGTGCTGCCGCTGCCGCCGGAGACAGCGCGAAAAATTGCCGCCGGCGAAGTAATCGACCGCCCCTGTGCAATCGTGCGCGAACTGCTTGACAACGCCGTTGACGCAGGCGCAGCGGCTGTTGCCGTTGAAATAGACGGCGGCGGCATAGACCGCATCAGAGTGGCTGATAACGGCATCGGCATGACAAAAGCGGATCTTGAAAACTGCGCACGCCCGCACGCGACAAGCAAGATTGTGCGCGAAACAGACCTGCTTTCGCTTGACACGCTCGGCTTCCGCGGAGAAGCGCTCGCCTCTATCGCCGCTGTGAGCCGCCTTGAAATCACTTCTATAGACAGTCTTGCCGCAGAGCCTGCCTGCGCGTGGAAATTGCAGCCGACTATTACCGGACAGCACGCAATCACGGCGGCGCAGCTTGCGCGCGGCACGGTCGTACAGACGCAGGCGCTTTTTGAAAACTTTCCTGCGCGCCGCCGGTTTTTAAAGCGTCCGGCAGCCGAAGGCCAGCTGTGCCGCCAGCTGTTTGCGGAAAAAGCCCTGCCCCGCACCGATACAGCATTCCGCCTCATTATGGACGGCAAACTGCGTCTTGACCTGCCGGCACGGCAAACGCCTGTTGCGCGGTTTGTAAACGCACTTGAGCTTGATTATGCGGAATCGCTGTTCAAAGAGCTGCATATACAGTCTGCCGTTATGCAGGACGGCAAGCCCCTGTGGCACGCTGATATTATTATCGGGGATCCTGCCGTGTACCGCAGCGACCGGCGCGCCATATACATTTACGCAAACGGACGGCGCATCAGCGAATACTCGCTCGTGCAGGCGATCGAATACGGCTGTCAGGGCTATTTCCCTAACGGCACGCATCCGATAGCCGCGCTCTTTCTGTATATGGCTCCGGAACTTGTCGACTTTAATATTCATCCGGCAAAGCGCGAAGCACGGTTTAAGGATCTCGGCGAAGTGCATCAGGCGGTAAGCCGCGCCGTGCGGGAAAGTTTCAGATCACAGGCGGCGACTGGCGCTACGCAAGAGTCCGTTTCTCTTGCCGCGCAGGCGCAGGAGCTCTTTCCCCGCACGGAGCAGAGTGTACCGCACGAGCCGTGCCAGCCGTATATGTGCGAAAACCGCACGCAGTGGAAAACTGCTGCACACACACCGTCTGCTGCGGCGTATCCCGAACCGGCTCCGGCGCATACCGGCGGCGCGCGCATATCATACGGGCAGTTTGAACCGCCTGCGGGGCGTTTTGTCGCTGACAGTTTCAGCGCGCCGCAAGACGAAAACCCGCTGCCTGACGATTTTCCCGTACACCAGGGGAGCCGGCCGCTTGCACGCGGCGGCGCAGTATATTACGGCACGGCGCTCGGCGTGTTCCTGCTCGTGCAAAAAGACGACACGCTCTATCTTATCGATCAGCACGCCGCCCATGAGCGCATACTGTTCAACGCATTTATCGCCGCCGCGGGCAAAACGCAGCGGCTGCTTATTCCCTATGTTGTAGAAACGGAAAACGAGGCAGACAGCGCCTATCTGCGCGGCCTCATGCCCGCACTTGCAAAAGCGGGCTTTGACGTGCGCGAACAGCAGGGCAGCGGGGCAGCCTCCCGCTACGAATTCAGCGGCGTGCCTGCGCAGTGGCACGGAACGCAGGATGAGCTTGCGCGCGATCTGCTGGAACGCCGTATTGAGCCGCAGGATCTTTTGTATTCGCTTGCCGCCTCAACAGCCTGCCGCGCTGCGGTAAAAGACGGGCATATGCTTGACAGCGCCGCCGCGCTTGACCTTGCGCTTGCGGCACTTGAACTTGACGACCCGCACTGCCCGCACGGCAGACCGCTGTGGACAGCGCTCTCAAAAGACGAGCTTTTTAAGCTCGTGCGCCGAACGGAATAACGCGGCGGCAGTTAGTCTGTGTTCAGTTGATAATCGCCTGCACGGTGCAGGCGGCAATAGCAAGATTCATCTTTTCGCGGTACAGCTCGATTTCGGCGGTTGTGCGCTCAATATCTGCCTGCAGCACGTCGCGTTCCGAGCCATACCCTGCGTCAAACAGCTTCTGATACCGGTCGCGGTTTGCCTGCGCGCTGCTTATTCTCAGTTCCTGATACGCTATCTTTAGCTTGCTCAAATCCATAATGCCGCACTGCTCGTTCACCGTTTCGCGCAGCGCGGCGGCGGCGTCTTCTCGTTCTATGCCGGCTGTCGCGACGGCGCTGCCCTGCCGCTTTATGTTATTCCACAGCTTGCCGCCGTCCCACACGGTAGTCTTTATTCCCAGCGACACATTTGCGACAAGATCGTCAAGCGCGGAGCTCTGTCCCGTAAACAGCTTTGTCATGGAACCTGAAAAACCGACAGATACCTGCAGCGCTATGTCCGGTTTCCAGTAAATCGTGCCTTTTGCAATCTTTTCTGCCAGAAGCGCCGTCTCATACAGCTTATCCAGTATCTGCAGTGCGTCCTGTTCAGGGTCGACGGCAAGCGCCTGCGTTTCGCTGCGCGGCATTGCCGCAATCGACAGATACACATCTTCACGCGGCTCAAACGCAAACGACTCGATACTCAGCGTGCCGATACCGGTCATGCGCCGCAGCGCAAGCAGCATTTCGTACTGCTGCTGCTGTATCTCTGCGGCAGTTACCTGCAGATACGCAGCCTGCACCTCTGCCGCTTTTACGTCCTGTTCAAGCAG
Source organism: Candidatus Treponema faecavium (assembly GCA_019113455.1). Classification (GTDB taxonomy): domain Bacteria; phylum Spirochaetota; class Spirochaetia; order Treponematales; family Treponemataceae; genus Treponema_G; species Treponema_G faecavium. Next base: position 4,534 of record DXHG01000226.1, read on the forward strand.
CATACCGCTGCGCATCGCCTCCTGCGACAGCGTTACCAGCCGCGCCGCGTACAGGCGCTGCTGTTCAAGCAGCGCGGTTATCTTATCAAGATAATAGAGCGCGGCAAGGCGCGACTCAAGTTCCGCCTCAAGCTGCGCGCGTTTTGATTCATACTGCAGCCGCCGCACATCGGCTGCAAGCGTGTAGAGCTTAACCGCGTTCGTTATCTTGCCCCACGTAAACAGCGGCTGCTGCAGATCAAACTGAAACGTATACAGCGCGTTGCCCGTTCCCTCGTACATGAGAATATCGCGGTCTTCGATGGAATCAAGAATAGAACTTATCGGCGGAAACGCATCGCCTATCTCGCCGGCGATGTCTTTTGTATTGATGTAGATGTCGTCGATGAGCGGATTGAACATATACGCGCCGCCGATGGACAAGTCAATTTTCGGCTGGTATCCGGCTTTTGCGTCTTTAACATCGAGCAGCGCGCGCGCGTATTCTTCCTGCGCCTTCTGCAGTTCCGCGTTATATTCTTCCATACTTGCGCAGAGCTCCTCAAACGTATACGACGCATATGAGGCGGCGGCAGGATCCCCGGCTTCCTGCGAGAATACGGACCACGGAAGCACGCACAAGAGTGTTGCCGCTATCGTTTTCTGCACGGAAGAAGCACCGCCCGTACCGCCTCCGGAACGTTTTTTGACGCGCATGAGACTGCGCTTTTCAGTGATATAGTACAGCACCGGTATAATAAAGAGCGTTATCAGCGTAGACGTCAAAAGTCCGCCTGCAATCGCCTGCCCCAGCGGCGCGTATATCTCTGCGCCCTCTCCGCGCGCAACCGCCATCGGCACAACACCGAGCATCGTCGTAAGCGTTGTCATGAAAATCGGGCGCAGGCGGCTTGCCGAACCGTCCGCGACACATTCGCGCAGGCTCGCAAGCTGCTCCTCAACGGAAAGCGGCGTTCCCGCCTGCTGCGCTTCGTCCATTTTGCGCCGGCGCAGCAGATTCACATAGTCAATGAGGATAATGCCGTTATTTACCACGACACCGCCTAAAGAAATAACGCCGAGCAGCGACACCATATTCATGCTGGAGCCGAACAGCAGCAGGCCGAGTATAACGCCGATAAGACAGAACGGTATCGTCGCCATGATAATGAGCGGCTGACGGAACCGCTCAAACTGCAGCACCATCACCGTATAAACAAGAAACCACGCAATGCCAAGCGCAAGCAGAAGCGGCGGTATCGCGTCTCCGATAAGCTCAACAACGCCGCCGGCCTCGCTCCTCACGCCCGGCGGGAGCGGATTATCCGCAAGATAGCGGTTCACGCGCGCGTTTACGCCGGACGTGTCGTCGCTTACAAGCGTCGCAGACACCGTAATCGTATTCGCGCGGTCTTTGTGATTAACGCGGGACACCGTCTGTTCGGTGCGGATGTCGGCGATATTCGCGAACGACACCGGCGTTCCGGCGGCGGAAATTATGCGCATGTCGGAAATATCGTCAACCGTTATCGTCTTGTTTGTTATGTCAGAAAACAGCCTTATGTCGTATCGCGAATCGTCTGCCTCATTGCGGAAGCTGCCCGCGTCCATGCCCTGCAGCAGTATTACGGACGTAAGTCCCGCTTCGTAGCTCGATATACCAAGCGAACCCATGTAATCATGCACGGCATCAATAACGAGAGAGCGGTCATCCATCGATGTATTGAGAGACGCTGTTATGACTTCCGGGTCTTCAAGCAGAAAATCGCACACGCTGAGCGCCGTATCGTACAAAAGCTGCATGTCCTCGCTGACGAGCGTGAGCCCGTATCCGCCGCCGCCGGTTACATATCCGAGCAGCTTGTCAAAGCCGCCGTTCGACACCTTTACGGAAACATCAGGAATACTGCCGGATATGGTTTCCTGCATCTGAAGAATAATGTCGTGAATATCGCGGCTGCGTTCGGCAACGGGAACAAGTACAACATGCACATAGCCCAGATTTACTGAAGAACCGTCGCTGCCAGCAAATGACTGGCTCATGCCCGCGTAATACACGGCGTTCTGCACTTCAGGCACGTGCCGCTCAAGCAGCGCGTGAATCTGTTTCATGCCGGACTCTGTCTGCGCAAGCGTGCAGCCGTCGGGAAACTCAACATCTATGTAAAAATCGCTGTTGTCAGTTGACGGAATAAACGAGAGCCCGAGCGCGCTCACGATAAACACGGTCGCGCCGAGAATCGCGGCTGAAAGGAATACAATAAACTTCCATGACGAAAGCGACCAGTCAAGCATCCTGCGGTAGCGGGATTCAACACAGCTCATAATCCGATCCACAATCATGATGCGGTCAACCGTGCTCCTGTCTTCGCGTAGAAACAGCTTCATTAAAAACGGCACAATGACAACAGCCGATACAAACGATGCGCTTAACGCCAAAATAAGCGTAATGGATATATCGCGCAGCACCATGCCGACAATACCGGTCAGGCACGCAATCGGAATAAACACGACGACAGTCGTCGCCGTGCTCGCAAATATCGCAGCGCCTACTTCGTCAGCGCCGTGCAGAATACTTTCGCGCACGGTATACAGATACCTGCCGCCGGCCCCTTTTGCGCGGTAATACCGGTACACCTCTTCTATCATAACGATTGAGCCATCAACAACCATGCCGAGCGCGACAACCATGCCTGACAAGGACATCAGGTTTATGCTGATGCCGGCAGCGCGCAAACCGATAAACGTGAACAGAATCGAAAGCGGGATCGACAGCCCGATAATAAACGTTGCGCGCAGATCGATAAGGAAAAGAAAAATCACAATAACGGCCATGACAACGCCGCCGATACCGGAAGACACCACCGTTTGCAGTGAAGCAGCAATCGTGCGGCTGTCGTCGTTTACGATATTGTAAGAGACGGCGCCGCCGGTCTCCTGTTCTGATTCCGCAAGAATCTCTTTTACACGGGCAGCAATCTGCATCGTGTTGCCATCGCTGCGTTTTGTAACGCTCACAACAATTATGTCGTTTTCGCCGTCAGACACGCTGAACGTTTCCTCAGGATAGCCAAGAGATATGCGCGCTACATCGGACAGCCGTATAATCGTTGTACCTGCAGAACCGACAGGCAGATTTTCAATATCTTCTATAGAAGATAATTCACCGCTGTAGCGCACATTGATGGTGCGCCCTTCGTATTCGGCAGAACCGGCAGGAAGCGATACGTTCGCGTAATTAAGCGCCTGATACACGTTCAGCACGGAAATATTTCGTGCGGCAAGTTCTGCAAGCTGCAGTTCAATATTCAGCCTGAGCTCGCTGCCGCCGGTGATAGACACCTGAGATACGCCCGGAATCGCGGTAATGCGCGGACGCAGCTCGTCTTCCACATACGCCGTAGCGCTGCCGACGTCTCCGCCGGTATGCATGGAAAACGTTACCACCGGAAGCATCTCGGCGCCGCCGACAAGCACTTCAGGCACGCCGAGCAGCCCGTCAGGCAGCTGTTCGGCAAGCTTATTCACGCGGTTGCGGACTTCGTTAATCTGGTCATACGGTTCCACTCCGTCGCGAAACGTGATAGTAGTAATGCACACGGAATTGGACAGTTCGCTGCTCACGCTCTTAAAATCAGGCAGCGTTACAAAATCATCTTCCATTACGGACGCTACGTCATCGGCCATGTCCTGTGCCGATGCGCCAGGATATACGGCTATCACCATCACGGACGGCATAGACACGTCGCCCATAAATTCCACATTCATTGATGAAAGCGCGACGCCGCCGAAAACACCGAGCACAATAAGCAGCATAGCGATAACGACCGTATGCTGCACCGCATATGCCGATATTTTCATCACATGCCCCCGTTCAGGCTCGCCTCAAGAGAGATTTCTGAAGCGGAAACTTTCTGACCATCATAAATCTGGTTATGGCCGGAAATAATAAAATACTGCCCAGCATATTCAGGCGGCACCATACACCACTCGCTGTCGGCGATACGTTCGCCAAACGAGACGCGGCGCGCGCTTGCGTTGATAATGTCGTACACAAAACAGGAGCCGTCGATGCGCAGCGCCGTTACCGGTATAGCGGGCACCGCTTCGTGCGCGCGGTATACAATCCGTACTTTTATATACATACCGGGACGAAACGCTTCAATGTTATCCTGCAGGCGGCACACTACTTCAAACATCTTTGACCGCGCGTCAATATACGGAGAGACAGACTCTATCGCCGCACTGCTTTCTGCCGCCTGCGATATGCCTGAAACCGCTTCCCGCACGACCGTTACGGAAAAATCGTCAGCGGAACCGCCCTCAGAAAAAAGCGGAAAATATTTTTCCGGCACCTGCAGGCGCACCACGAGATTGTCCAGATCAGCAATCACCGCGACAGGCTGTTCCTGACTTGCGGCACTGCCTGCCGCAAGCGGCGCCATAAGCACCGTGCCGCTCACCGGTGCTTTTACCGCCGCATACCCAAGCTGCAGCCTGGCAAGGTCATACTGAGCTTTCGCTGCGTCGCGCTGCGCGGTTATCGTATCAAAATCCTGCTGCGTCGCAGCTCCCGCTTCGTAGAGACTGTGCACGCGCACATAACTGTTCTGAATTCCGGTATACGCAGCCTGCGCCTGAAGCATCTGTTGGCGCAGCGGCTCTTCGTCTATAACGGCGAGCGTGTCTCCTTCAGCAACAGACATGCCAGCCTTAACCGGATACTCAAGGATCGTGCCCGACACAAACGGCACAACCGGAATCATGGCTTCTGCCTCTATATAGCCGCTCAGCACAATTGCCGATTCTATTGTCTGCACCGACGGCTGCGCAATCTCTACGGCGGGAGGAGGCGCGGTATACGAAACCGTACTCCTATCGGAAAATAGTTTAATAGGAATAAGCACGGCAGCGATTATAACGACGACTGCCGCATACCGCAGCATAACGATCATCTTTTTTCTTATATCCGCTTTCATATTGTTCCTCTGAAAAACACCTGCGCATATTGCGTGTGCGCATACATTATATATCTAACTATGCAGAATATGCCAGCACCAGGAATGTCAATTACTGCAATAACAAATCTAATTTATACCGAAATAAACACGCTGTTATAACCCAGTTATCTATACATATAACCAGGTTGCCAGCCTAAAGCATGTTCGTTTGGTTAACCATACTCGCTGCTTGTCGTGTAGAAAACATTGTCATTATCAGATGCTTTCATGCACCGCCAGCAGCTGCAGCGCCACACGTGATTTCAGCTGCGGCACGGACAAATGAGCGGGTTCTTTCCAGCAAGGAGAAGTAAGAGCGTACCAGCCGCGCTTATGCAGACTGCCACTGCACTGCGAACACATGATGCGTATGGGTTTGCTGCCAGCAGCTGCGCGCCACACGTGATTTCAGCTGCGGCACGGACAAATGAGCGGTTTCAGTTAATAAGAAAGCCAGCATACTTTTATTCAGTTCTTCACGGAATATAAATATAGAACAGGACAGATTCCACAGCGAGGGGGAAGAAAAAAAAAGAAGCCTGGCAGCGACCTACTTTCCCGCATACGCAGTATCATCGGCGCAGGAG
>DXHG01000227.1 GCA_019113455.1 Candidatus Treponema faecavium
CAATACTGACGCGGCGGGCCGTGCGTTTCTGTTCGCTGTCGGCGACGGCAACCATTCGCTTGCCGCGGCAAAAGCCGTGTGGGATGAGTACCGCGCCGCGCGCGCCGCCGCAGGAGAAGATGCGGCGCAGACTGCGCATTCGCCGCTGCGCTATGCGCTTGTTGAAATCGTGAATATTTATGATGCGGGAATTGTGTTTGAGCCGATTCACCGCGTGCTGTTCGGCGCCGATCCTGCGCAGCTGATTCAGTATGTGCGCGCCGCGCTTGGGGGAACGGTGCGCCGCACGGAAGATCGCCGCGAGGCTGAACGGGCGGCAGGTGCTGCGTCGCCGTTTGTGTTTGCGTATGCGCATGACGGCGGCGGTATGCAGTATCTGATTCTTGATACGGATATTGCTGAGCTTGCGGTGAGCCGTCTGCAGCCGGTGCTTGACAGTTTTATACGGCAGTCGGGGGCTGAAATCGACTATATCCACGGCAGCGATGAAGTGTTCCGGCTTGCGGCACAGCCCGCCGCCGTCGGTATACTGCTTCCGCCTGTTGCAAAGGATTCTTTTTTTGCAACTATTGTTGCGCGCGGCTCGCTTCCGCGCAAAAGTTTTTCCATGGGCGAGGCAGATGAAAAACGCTTTTATATCGAAGCGCGGCGGCTGATCTAGGAGTCTGTTCCGTTTATAATGCGCAGCAGGTCGCCGCCCATTTTATTCAGTTTTGCGGGGCCGATGCCGTACACGGCGGCGAGCTCGTCTTTTGTGCGCGGTCTGCGTGCGGCAAGTTCCATAAGCGTCTTGTCCGAAAAAATGCAGTAGGGCGGTACCGCCGTCTGTTTCGCTGTCTGTATGCGGTACAGCCTGAGATCCGCCGCGATGCGGATTGTTTCAGGGTCCTGGCTGCCGGCTGTCTCTGCTCCGCTGCTGTCTGTTTGTGTGCCCGGACGCCGCGATTCGCTGCGCCGTGCAGGAGGCGGGACAAGCGAGCGCGCAATGCTTTCTGCGGTATATACGCGGCGGGAACCGGCGCATACTTCGTGTCCTGCTTTCGTGAGCGAGAGAACGCCGTAGTCGTCTGATTTTGTAATATATCCCTGCGCAATGAGGAGCTGCGCGAGTTTTTTCCAGTTTTCTTTTGCAACGGCGCGCCCTTTGCCCCATACGGGACAGGCGTCGTGGCCGTTATCGCAGATGCGCCTGCTCTGCGAACCGGCAAGCACTTCCGTTATATACTGCGTGCCGTACCGCTGGCCGGTAACATACACGGCGGCTGTAAAGAGCGCAGCCATGCCGGTGATGTCCGTCTGCTGCTGCATGTTTTGGCGGCATATATCGCAGCAACGTTCTTTAGGGACTGCCTGAGCGCCCGTCTGCGCCGGGCTGTCAAAGTACGCAAGCAGTATGCTGCGTCTGCACGCAACGCTTTCGGCGTATGTTATCATGCTCTGGAGCAGCCGTTCCGCAGCCGCTTTTCGTTCATCGTCCATGTCCCGCATGATATAGCGCACCTTGCGTATATCGGCACGGCTGTACAGCAGGAGCGCGTGCGCCTGCCTGCCGTCGCGTCCCGCGCGTCCTATTTCCTGATAATACTGTTCGATGCTTTTGGGCATGTCGTAGTGAATCACAAAACGCACGTCTGGCTTGTCTATGCCCATGCCGAATGCGACTGTCGCTGTCATGACGCGCACGTCTCCGGAAAGAAAGCGCTGCTGGTTCTGCGCGCGCATGTCGTCGGAAAGGCCCGCGTGATAGGGCAGCACGGAAACGTGCGCCGCGGCAAGTTCCGCCGAAAGCTCGTCTGCCTGGCGGCGGCTGAAACAGTAAATGATGCCGCTTTCGTCTTGATGTTCGCGCAGGAATTCCAGTATCTGCATAATCGGGCGCGTTTTTTGCTGCACCTGCAAAAAGATATTTGTGCGGTCAAAGCCCGTAACCACAATATAGGGATTGCGCAGTGATAAGTTTTTTACAATATCCTGCCTGACCTGCGCGGTCGCGGTGGCAGTGAGCGCGAGGCAGACGGCTCGCGGGAGCAGCGCGCGTATCTGCGCGATAGAGCGGTAGTCCGGTCTGAAGTCGTGGCCCCATTCCGAAATGCAGTGCGCTTCGTCAACGGTAATGCAGTCTACCGGCACGGAAACGAGCAGTTCCCGTATGCGCGCAGTCGCGAGCGCTTCCGGAGACAGATACAGCAGCTTGATGTGCCCGCTGTGTATGCGGGCGACAGTATACGCATATGCGTCTCTGCCGATGCCGCCGCTTAAAACCGCCGTCGGCACGCCGCGTTTTTGCAGCGCCGCCGCCTGATCCTGCATGAGCGCGATAAGCGGGGAAACCATGACAGTAAGCCCGGGGAACAGCAGCGCCGGAATCTGGCAGCACAGGGACTTTCCGCCGCCGGTCGGCATCACAGCAAGCGTGTCCTGGCGATTAAGCACGCGGCCGATGATTTCGCGCTGATATGGACGGAACGCGGTATAGCCGAATACGCGGGAAAGCACCGTTTCAGGCGTCTGCGGTTCTCTCCGGGATTTTAAACCCGTATCCGGCGTTTCAAACAAGTCCATGGTACAAAAGCATACCTGAAACGCTTTTGAAGTACAAGCGCTCAAGTCTGCGCGGATGGAACTGAAGTACAGGCTTGTTG
>DXHG01000228.1 GCA_019113455.1 Candidatus Treponema faecavium
TCAAACGAGTGCGGGCAGAACGCCGCGGCGTCGCGCAGCGCCTGAAAGGCTGCGGCAGCGCGAACGTCGTTGAGCGCGCGTTCACCGCTCTCGTATTGCAGCCGCCCTTCGCTGCCGCCGGTATAATTTGCAAGTATCGGCAGAAACAAACATTCCAGAAGCGAACCGTCCCCGCTGCCGTTTGCAAGCGGCACGTAGCCGAGTTCTTTGAGCGTGCCGCATAGCGTGAGAAACTCCTCCCACGTGCGGGGCACGGCGAGCCGTTCGCGCTCAAATACGGTTTTGCTGTAGTACACGCCGTGCGACACCACCGAGACCGGCACGGCAAACGCACGTCCGTCTTTGTCCTGCCACGGCGAACGCTGCTCGTCCGTAACGTTTGCCATGAGCCCGGGAATATCGGTGCAGTCGGCGATCAGTCCTGAAGCAAAAAACTCCTGTCCCGCTGCGTAGGGACGCACATACAGAAGATCTGCGCCGGTACCGCTGTCAAGGCGCAGTTCGAACACGTCATCATAGCTCTCTCGGGGAAGCGTGCGTATATCAGCGCGCGTGTGCGGCTCAAGGGTTCGGTATTCCTCAAACACTTCCGACAGCGCCGCCGCGTCGGCTTCGCTCCAGAGATCGATGGTGATCACAGTTGACCGCCGGTGTGCCGCGCTGTCTGCTTCTTTCGCGCCGTTTGCCGAAAGTCCTGCGAGGCATACCACCGCGCAGAGTGCAAGACACGGCAGCATGCGGCGCCTGTGCGGCGCAGCGCGGTTATTCATACACATGGTTTCATATTATAAAGGGAAAAATGGTGTGCGTAAACATGCGAACTTGTGTGTAGTTGGTAAGCAATAAGTTTAAAGAAATTTAGTAAGAAGCCAATTTAAATTGATATTACTTGTAAAGTATATTCAATGATGTCAGTTTTAAGGTTCTTTATACCAAGTTGAAACACAGCGTTCAGAGGAAAAAGCGATCTGTCCTAAAACTGTTCATATTCAGAAACAGATCAGGCAGGCTTACTGTGCAGTGAGGACTGTTTTTTAATAGCGAGCAATAAGATTGATAGCATGGATATTAAACTTAACGCTTGTTAATTACAGTAATTAAAATCTACGAAAACTATTGCCGCAAAAGAAAAACACCGTGTTGCACAGCCCCTAGAAAAAAGGTATACTTTTAATTCAGTATGGTGCAAAAGGCTTATATCGTGCTTGCAGACGGGCACATGTTTGAAGGCAAATCGTTTGGAGCTGCCGGCTGCATAACCGGCGAGGCTGTCTTTACGACGGGTATGACCGGTTATCTTGAAACCCTTACTGATCCCAGTTATTACGGACAAATCATTGTACAGACATTTCCGCTTATCGGCAATTACGGCGTAATTCCCGCCGATTTTGAAAGCGGCGTGCCGCATGTGCGTAGCTATGTGGTTCGGGAGTGGTGCGAAATACCGTCTAATTTCCGCAGTCAGGGGACAATCGATGCGTTTCTGAAAGAGCATGGGGTCGTCGGTGTGTACGATGTCGACACGCGTGCGATTACCAAGCTCATACGCGAGAGCGGCGTTATGAACGCGCGCATTTTTGCGTTCAGCGGCGACGAGCGCGCTGACGAACCGGTCAGGCGGGAACTCAGCCGGTTTTTTGACGAGACGCAAAAGGAACGCTGCCTTGCAGAAATCTCCGGCAACGTCATCCATAATCCGGTGCAGGCAGTGTCGGGCGCTGCCGCCGCGGTGGAACAGACGGCAGAGGAAGTATTCGCGGAGTCTGCCGCATATCGGGCGATACCCGTGTCTGCTGACGGCAGGCGGATAAGTGACGCTGCGCTTGCCGCGCGGCAGGGACAGGGAAAGCGGATTGTGCTGTGGGATTTCGGCGCGAAAGCAAATATACGCCGCGAGCTGCTCAAACGCGGGTTTGACGTCGTATGCGTAAAAGCCGATACGACTGCTGAGGCCATCTTTGCGCTTAAGCCTGACGGCATTATGCTTTCAAACGGGCCCGGAGATCCTAAAGACAATACTGAGATAATCGAACAGCTTAAAATCGCTGCCGCAAGCGGCATCCCGCTGTTCGGCATCTGTCTTGGCCATCAGCTGCTCGCGATTGCGCGCGGCGCCGATACGTATAAGCTCAAATACGGTCACCGCGGCGAAAACCAGCCGGTGCAGGATCTGGCAAGCGGGCGCATCTATATTTCAAGTCAGAATCACGGCTATGCTGTAGACTCACACACGCTGCCTAAAGGCGCGGAACTTGGATTCATCAATGTCAACGACGGCACCTGCGAAGGAATCCGGTACACGGATATACCGGCGTTTTCGGTGCAGTTTCATCCCGAGGCGGCTTCGGGGCCGCTTGATACAAACTTCTTGTTCGATACATTCACGCAGCTTGTTGTTGCTGCCGGTATAAAAGGAAAAAACAATGCCTCTTGATCCCTCGATACGGAAAGTTCTGGTTATCGGTTCCGGCCCCATTGTGATCGGACAGGCCGCCGAGTTTGATTACGCGGGCACGCAGGCCTGCAAGGCGCTCAAAGAACAGGGGCTGCAGGTGGTGCTCGTCAATTCAAATCCGGCAACACTTATGACAGACGTAACGATGGCGGATTCGATATATATTGAGCCGCTTATCCCTGAAACGATAAAGCGCATTATCGAAAAAGAACAGCCCGACAGCCTGCTTTCAACGCTCGGCGGGCAGACAGGGCTCACGATTTCGATGCAGTTGGCAAAAGAAGGTTTTCTTGCCGCGCACGGCGTGCGGCTGCTCGGCGCGAAGCCTGAAACAATCGACAAAGCAGAAGACCGCCAGCTCTTTAAAGATACGATGGAATCTATCGGAGAACCCTGTATTCCGTCAAAAGTCGTTACCAGCGTTGAAGACGCGCTTGATTTTGCCGCGGCTATCGGCTATCCGGTTATCGTGCGTCCGGCGTTTACACTCGGCGGCACCGGAGGCGGCATTGCCGATACCGAAGAAGAGCTGCGCGAGATTGCGCAGAACGGGCTGCACCGTTCCCCCATTCATCAGATACTTGTGGAAAAGTGTATCTCGGGCTGGAAAGAAATAGAGTTTGAAGTTATCCGGGACGCAGGCGGCAATGTGATTACCGTCTGTTCCATGGAGAATGTCGATCCGGTCGGCGTGCATACGGGAGACTCGATTGTCGTAGCGCCGGCGGTAACGCTTTCTGACAAAGAATATCAAATGCTCCGTTCGGCGGCGCTCAATATCGTGAGCGCGCTTGAGGTGGAAGGCGGCTGCAACTGCCAGTTCGCGCTCAAGCCGGACAGTTTTGAGTACGCCGTTATCGAAGTGAACCCGCGTGTTTCACGTTCTTCGGCGCTTGCGTCAAAGGCGACCGGCTATCCGATTGCGAAAGTGGCGTCGCTTATCGCCGTGGGCTGCCGTCTTGACGAGATTCCCAACGCGGTTACGCAGAAGACGTCGGCAGCGTTTGAACCGTCGATTGACTATATCGTTGTAAAGTTCCCCAAGTGGCCGTTTGATAAGTTTGTGTACGCCAGACGGACGCTCGGCACGCAGATGAAAGCAACCGGCGAGGTTATGGCAATCGGCGTGAGCTTTGAGCAGGCGCTGATGAAGGCGGTGCGCGGCGCAGAAATATCGGTAACTTCGCTTAACCTGCCCGCGTTCAAGGCAGAAAGTGACGAACAGATACAAGCGCGCGTGGGACAGTGCACCGACCAGCGCATTTTTGCCGTGTACGAGGCGATCAGGCGCGGCATTCTTTCGCTTGAACAGATACACGATATTACGCAGATAGATATGTGGTTCCTTGCCAAGTTTGCGCGGCTTGCCGCAATGGACCGCACGCTTGAGGTGGTTAAGAGCGGAATACAGGAATTCAGCAGAGAACTCTACATTGAGGCAAAGAAGCTCGGCTATCCCGACATGCTTATAGCGGAGCTCACCGGCAAAGCGATTGCCGGCGCGTCGGGCACGCTTGCGGGGCGCACGGAAACCGACGCGGCTGCCGCACGACAGGAACCGGTGTATATTGCGCCGTCGTATAAAATGGTCGATACGTGCGCCGGCGAGTTCAACGCCGAGACGCCGTATTTTTACGCGACGTATGACAAAGACAATGAGGCGCAGCAGTTCCTTTCTGCGCGGAACAGTGCCGCAAATAAGCGTATTCTGGTGCTCGGCTCCGGCCCGATACGCATTGGGCAGGGCATCGAGTTTGATTATGCGTCCGTACAGTGCGTGTGGGCGCTCAAGCAGATGGGATACGAAGTCGCCATCGTAAACAATAATCCCGAGACAGTGTCTACCGACTTTGACACGGCAGACCGGCTCTATTTTGAGCCGCTCACTCCTGAAGACGTGATGGGCATTATCCGCACGGAAAAGCCTGTTGGTGTTGTCGTTGCGTTCGGCGGGCAGACAGCTATCAAGCTCACAAAGTTCCTGCATAATCAGGGCGTCAGGATATTGGGTACAAGCGCCGATTCCATCGACATGGCGGAAGACCGTGAGCGCTTTGACGCGCTGCTTGAGCGGCTGCACATAAAGCGCCCCAAAGGCCGCTCGGTGCTCACAATGGAAGAAGCGCTTGACGCAGCGGGAGAGCTTGGCTATCCGGTGCTCCTGCGTCCGTCGTACGTGCTCGGCGGGCAGAACATGATTATCGCCTTTACCGAAGCTGACATACAGGAATACATGGCGATTATTCTCTCGCAGAATATCGAGAATCCGGTGCTTATTGACAAATACCTCATGGGCACAGAGCTTGAAGTAGATGCCATCTGCGACGGCTCGGATATCCTTATTCCGGGCATCATGGAGCACATTGAGCGCACCGGCATCCATTCAGGCGACTCCATAGCCGTGTATCCGGCATGGAACCTGAACGACATCCTTACCGAAAAGATTATCAATCAGTCGCGAGAACTGGCACTTGCGCTGGGAACGCGGGGACTCATCAACATTCAGTATCTTATCTATGATAATGAGCTATATATTATAGAAGTAAATCCGCGTTCGTCGCGCACGATTCCCTATATCAGCAAAGTAACCGGTGTGCCGATGGTTATGCTTGCAACGCGGGCAATGCTCGGTGATTCGCTTGCGGATATGGGCTACGGAACCGGTTTATACCGAACGCCTCCGTACGTTGCCGTAAAGGTGCCGGTGTTCAGCTTTGAAAAACTCAGCGACGTGGACACGCACCTCGGGCCGGAAATGAAATCGACGGGAGAAGTGCTCGGCATCGCGCGTACGCTTGACGAGGCGCTGTATAAAGGGCTTGTCGCCGCCGGTTACCGGATGAAGAAAAACGGCGGCGTGCTGTTTACGGTGCGCAAGGCCGATCAGTATGAGATTCCCGACGTTGCGCGCAAGTTCTGCGATATGGGCTTTAAACTGTATGCGACAGAAGGAACGGCAAAAGTTATCAGCGACTTCGGCATGGAAGTGGAGACAGTCAACAAGATTCACGACGATCCTGCCAGCAACACGCTCACGTTGCTTGACACAGGCTGCATCGATTACGTTGTTTCAACATCTGCCAAGGGACGCATCCCGACAACGGACAGCGTTAAGCTGCGGCGCAAAGCGGCGGAACGCGATATACCATGCCTCACTTCGATTGATACGGCAAACGCGATTGCGAACAGTCTGCTCAGCCATTATTCGCCTGAAAGCATTGAACTTGTCGACATAACAAAGCTGCGGACACAGCGCACGCGGCTGCGTTTTGCAAAAATGCAGAGCACCGGAAACGATTTCATTATCTTTAATGCGTTTGAGCAGCCAATCGACAATCCGGAAGGCTTAAGCGTGCGGCTCTGCGACCGCAGACAGGGAATCGGCGCGGACAGCCTCGTACTTATCCTGCCGTCTGATACGGCCGACGCACGTATGCGATTCTTTAACCGCGACGGTTCCGAAGGCGCGATGGCGGGCAACGCCATACGCGGAGTTGCCAAATACCTGTATGACAATAACATTAACGGCATTGCGGACAAAAGTGCCGCCACCGCGCACACGGTTGAAATTGCAATAGAGACTGCCGCCGGCATCAAGCACCTGCTGTGCTACAAACAGGACGGCAAAGTGTCGTCTGTGCGCGTTAATATGGGAAAGCCTGAGTTTGCGCCTGAGCGCATCCCAACAAAGCTTGCGGCAAAGCCCGCGTTATCGTGGCTCCCTGCCGGAGTCGATGCGTCTGTGCTGCCTGAGCGCGTAATTGTGAACGCGCCGCTTACGGTTGACGGCATCGATTACGCGGCTACAGTGCTTTCAATGGGCAATCCGCACTGTGTCGTGTTCAGTGGATTTGTCGATAAGGTTGACGTTGCACGCATCGGCCCGTCGTTTGAAACGCACCGCATGTTCCCCGACCGCACGAATACGGAGTTTGTGCGCGTTGTCGGGCGCAACTGTCTCAAAATGCGCGTGTGGGAACGCGGCAACGGAGAAACGCCTGCGTGCGGCACCGGCGCCTGCGCCGCCGCTGTGGCTGCTGTGCTGAACGGGCACTGCCCGCTTGGTGAAAATATCACTGTAAAAGTGCGCGGTGGCGAGCTTATCGTTAACTACACGGGAGATACCGTCTATTTAACAGGCACAACGAGCCTGCTCTTTGAAGGCGTGATAGAAATATAGCCGCCATGTGCGGGGCGCGGGAGCTTGTGCGTTCAGCGGCGTCGGCGCGCAAGCGCCGTTTTTACGTGCTCAATGATGACCGCGCCGCTCTCATCGCACAGCGGTGCGTCTTTCATGTCAAGCTCAAACGGGCGGCGCGCGATATGCTCTATATAATGCGCATCAGACGACGTTGTAAGCGGATACCGGTGCAGCACCTCGTCGGTTATGCGCTCCGGTATGCGCACGAGTTCAATTGCGTCCCATTCCCCGTCTATGATCATGCCGAACTGGCTTGAAAGCGAAAACGCGCTTCTATCCGCGTGAGCGGGAATCACGATTCCGTTCATGCAGTGCACGCGGCGGGCAAGCTCATCGACAGGAATATCGGCTGATGTGATAAGGTATTTTTCAACTTCTCCGATAATATTTTCTTCTTCATCGACATAGACTTGATCGCCAGTCTTATCCGGATCGTTGTGTACCGGCGGCAGTGCAGCGTATACCTCTTCGCCGAACGCAAGCGCCGTCTCAAGCCGCGCAAAAAGGCAGAGCACGTGCACTTCTTCCTGCGCCTGCGCCTCCATGCCGAAAAGCGGCGCAATGCCCGCCTCGCAGCACGCGGCTGCAAACGCAGGGCAGTTGAGCGCAGTGTTGTGATCGGTCAGCGCCGCGAGCTTTACGCCCTTTTTCGCAAGCTCCGCGGCAATCGCTTTGGGAGACATCGCAAGGTCTCCGCATGGAGACAGGCACGAATGCAGATGAAAATCACAGCGGAGTATCATACAGCCGCCGTGTCAGGAATGCTGGAGCAGCAGACAGTAGAGCCTGCCGCTTACAGTGAACTGGTTTTCTGCGGTGCGGTACACGGCGATATGTTCGTCAGCGGCGGCTTCAAGCATGTCGTCGGCAATGGGGCGGCTGTTGCAGAGGATAATCGCAGGGCTGTCTTTAAGCGTTGCGACTGCGACCGTGTTTTTGTGCGCCTGAATCGTTACGAGTACCGCCTCGTCTCCGGCGTTTCCCATAACGTCGCTGAGCAAATCCGACGTGTATACATCAACTAATTCCCGCGTGCCGTCTCCCGGGCTCAATGTTTCAAGCCCGAGTTCCTCCGCCGCCTGCGAGACTGTCATGACGCGCCTCCGGTAAGATTAAAAATTGCGTGAACGATTGTTCCTTTGTCAACTTCAGACGCAATATCAAATTCGTCAGACACGCGCTTGGTGTTGGGAATCCCCATGCCCGCGCCGAAGCCGAGTGCGCGCACCCGTTCGTCAGCGGTGGAGTATCCTTCGATAAGGACTTTTGACACATCAGGAATGCCGGGGCCAAAGTCTTGCGCTTCAATGACAAGCCGGTCGGGGCGGATATAGTAGCGCATGACGCCGCCCTGCGAGTGAACAACCTGGTTTATTTCAAGCTCATAGCTTGCAATGCCGATGCGGCGCGTGAGCGAGGCGGGCACACCCATGTTCTTCATGATTTTTTTTATTTCCGTTGATGCCTTTCCGGCCGTGTCGAAGTTAAACGGTTCTGTCCTGAACTCGATAATACGCTCGTTTTCCGCCGCCGGAGCGGCCTGTGCATGTTTTGCGTTCTTTTCCATTTTTTCGACAACCGTATTCATTGCCGAAAGCAGTGCGGCGATAACGTCCGTCGTTGTTACGATTCCGCACAGCTCGCTGTCCGCGTTCAGCACGGGAAAGCGCCCGAAATGGTATTTATTGAACGACGAGACACAGAACGTAAGCGGCATGGAATCGATGAGCACAATGAGATCCTTTGTCATGTGTTCTGCCGCCGGTTCATCTATCCAGCCGCCGTCAAACGCGTTTATGATGTCGTCCATCGACACCATACCAGAAAGCTTTGTTTCCTGCGCAACAAGCACACCGGTGATATTTTTCTGCTTCATCAGCTGCTGGATGCTGCGCATCGACATTTCAGGCGGAACAGTAATGACCGGATGTGTCATCACGTCTTTTACTTTCAGCTGGAACAGCAGATCCAGCACGGTGTCAGACGATGAGTCTGTATTGACAGGAATCGTAACCATGCGTACCAGTATACAATATGCGCCGGCAAATGAAAACCGCTGTGAACTGCAATCTGACGCCGCATATGCAGCGTGCAAAGTAAATACCGATGCCCTGACCCCGCAGACTCGTCCCTTGCGCTGCCGGCAGCGCGGCAGTAAAATATAAAGAATGAATATTCAGATTTTTGGCAAACCGAAATGCTTCAATACAAAAAAGGCACAGCGCTATTTTAAGGAACGCGGCATTGCGGTGCAGTTCGTCAATGTGCTTGAAAAACCGCCTTCAGCAGGAGAATGGAAAAGCATTATCGCTGCGGTCGGCAGCGTTGACGCGGTTATCGATACGGCGTGCGGGCGCGCAAGCGAGATTGCGTATCTGTGCGATGAAGACAAGCTCGATAAGCTCTGCGAAACGCCTGAGCTCATAAAGACGCCCATTGTGCGCAGCGGCAGGCAGGCGGCAGTCGGCTGCGCGCCCGATGTGTGGAAGCAGTGGACGTAACGGGTGTGTGCTGCGCGGCGCTTGCTGCGCGCCTATTGCGCTGTGGTTTCAGAGAGCAGCCGTGAAAGCGTGAGATTGCAGCCGAGTGCTGTCTCAAGTGAGCGCGCTGCCTCACGCGCGCGCGGGTCGGCCGGTCCTTTGACCACAGCCCGTATGAGGATGTTTTTCGGCGTATCGCTCATGTCGGTAAACTCAAGCAGCTGCACTCGGTATCCCTGCGCTTCAAGCAGTGCGGCGCGCAGCGTGTCCGTTGCAAGCGCAGCAAAACGTTCGCGGATAAGTCCGTAGCGCGCAAAAAGTGAAAAATCAGCGGAGAGCGCACCGCTTTTTTGTGCGTTCGGAAGCGCTGCGTTCAGTTCATGCTGGCAGCACGGGACGGCCAGTATCGCTTTGGCGCGGTGTTCCGCAGCAAATGCGAGCGCGTAATCGGTCGCCGTGTCGCACGCGTGCAGGCTTATCACCAGGTCTGTACGTTCTTTGCTTGTTTTTCCGGCGCGCGCTCGAAACGACTCGATGCTTTCGCTTTGAAAGAAAAGCTCTTCGTACTGCGAAAGCGAGGCGATATGCGCGCAGTGCTCAACAACGTCTGTCTTTATGTCTATGCCGGTTACGCGTACGGGAATATGGAGGAGCTCCGTGAGGCAGTAGTACACAGCAAAGGTGAGGTATGATTTTCCGCAGCCGAAATCGATAATAGAAAGCGGCTCGCCGCCGTCGGTTTGGAGCGCGGGCAGTATGTCGTACACGTATGAGAGAAAGCGGTTTATCTGCCTGAACTTGTGCCGCTGCGCGGCGATGACGGTTCCGCGGTCTGTCATAACGCCCAGCCGCACCAGAAACGGAACGGCCGTTCCTTCCGGTATGCCGCAGAATCTATCGGGAGCGCTCGCTGCCGGCTGCGGCTGTTCCGTGTGCGAGAACAGCCGCAGCTCTCCGCGTCTGTTTGCCTGAGCGGTTACGGTGCATATGCCGTTTGGCGTTTCGTAGCGCACGGAGGCGGTCTTAAAATAGGCGCCGGCGCATACGGCGGCAAACTGCGCAAGGTCGGATGCGGAGACGGTGCGGTGAAACGCCTGCGTCTGCGTGAACGCCTCGAGCGAAAAAAACGGTCCGTTCTCAGGAGCGCTCTGTTTCCTCGCCGGAGCGGACCGTACTTTAACACGCAGACAGCCTTCCGGCAGCTCAAACGGTATAAGTGAAAGCGCGGCATGGCAGTTTTTATGCGCACGGGAAAACGACACCGAAAGTATTGCCGCCGCGTTGCTGCGTATGATGTTTTCTAATGTCTGTACCTGTTTCCATAGCTGTTTAATATATACTCAATTTTTATAAAATGATATACTGGCTATATGGGAAAAGTCTTTGTATTTGTTAACCAGAAAGGCGGCGTCGGCAAGACGACGTCTGCGATAAACCTCGGCGCTTATATTGCGCGCGCGGGCAAACGGGTATTATTGGTAGACTTTGATTCTCAGGGAAACATGTCCTCCGGCGTAGGGCTTTCTAAGGCACGGCCGACGGTATATGAGCTGATTGCCGAAATAAATACGGCGCAGGAAGTAATCCGCAGGACGGCGGTAGAAAACCTTGATGCCATACCGGCGTCAATTGATTTGTCCGGCGCCGCGATAGAGCTTGTAGATCAGCATAACAGAGAGTTTTATTTAAAGAATGCGCTTGCGCCGCTTATTGATTCGTATGATTATATATTGATCGACTGTCCGCCGTCGCTTGGTATTCTGACACTGAACGGTCTTGCTGCCGCAGACTCGGTGCTGATTCCGATGCAGTGTGAGTATTTTGCGCTTGAAGGCATTTCACTGCTGCTGCAGACGGTAAAAAAAGTACAGCGCGGCATCAATCCCAACCTGACTATCTGCGGCATCTTTTTTACGATGTATGATTCACGTACGCGCCTTGCGCAGGATGTCGTGATGCAGGTAAAGTCATACTTTAAGGATTCCGTGTTCAGCACGATTATTCCGCGCAATGTGCGCCTTTCTGAGGCGCCGTCGCACGGCAAGCCCATCTGCCTGTACGAACCGAACTGCGCCGGCGCGCGCGGCTACGAGAAGCTTGCGCAAGAGGTGATTGCCCGTGGCTAAAAATGCGTTGGGAAAAGGATTATCCGCGCTGATGACGGACAGCGAGCAGGAAGTTTCTGAGAGCCTTGCCGCCGCCGGCGCTCAGTCGGCGCATCATTCGCTGCCTGCCGGCATCACGATGGGAGACGACGGCACGCTGTACGCCGATATAGACGCGCTGCAGCCGAACCCGCATCAGCCGCGTGTTGAGTTTGAAAGCGGTGCGCTTGAGGAGCTTGCCGAATCCATCCGCGAACACGGCATTATTCAGCCGGTTACGGTAGAAGACGCAGGCGGCGGAACGTTCTACATCATAACGGGAGAGCGGCGCACGCGCGCGGCGCGCCTCGCAGGCATGACGCGCGTGCCGGTGCAGCTGCGCCAGTATTCCGACGAGCATAAACTTGAAGTGGCGCTGATAGAAAATATCCAGCGCGAAGATCTGAATCCGATAGAAGAGGCGCTTGCGTACCGCAAGCTCATGGAGCTTGAAAATCTCAGTCAGGACGAGGTTGCAAAGCGCGTAGGCAAGAACCGCTCCACGATAACAAACGCGCTGCGGCTGCTCAAGCTGCCTGAAGACATGCAGACGGCGCTTGCGGGCGGCAGGCTCACCGCCGGACACGCACGCGCGCTGCTTTCAGTACTCAATCCGGCGGACCAGCGCGTGCTGTTCGCGCGCATCACGGGAAACGACAT
>DXHG01000025.1 GCA_019113455.1 Candidatus Treponema faecavium
TGTTTGCTATAATTTGTTCAATGAGCATGTGTCAGTTCCTTTTTTGTTGTGGTTAACAAAACTTTAGAACTCACATGCTCTCTTTTTCAACCTCTTTCCTTCATCCCTCAACTTTCCGTGAAGAGCCAAAAAAAGGGCGGAACATGACGTAATCCGCCATACTCCGCCCTTTGCAGCCGGACGGTTTTTACCGCGGGGTATCCAATACAGGTTACCTTGTGTAAACGTTGTTTGTTACCTTGTGTAACAAACGCTTGTTACCATGTGTAACGTATGGCTTGTTACACAAGGTAACAGAAAGCCCTTTGTTACTCCGTGTAACAAACGGTGGTTGCCAAGTGTATTCAACGCAGAATACCAAACAGACAGAGCGCACATGCCTGCGTGCATAAAAGCATTTTCCCGACAGGCTCACAATATTCTCCCGTAAGCCTGTGCCTCATTCCTCCCCGGCCCGAACCAGCTCGCCGTATACCTCCGGACGGCGGTATGTGTTTCCCATCACTTCACCGCGGCGGTAATTGCGGAGCGCGTCAACATCAAACTCCGCAATATACACGCCTGCGTCTTCGCCAGCTTCGAACACGCACATATCGCGGGAACCGGCATCGCCGGGCAGCCACGCCACACCGTCAAACAGCGCGGAATGTCCGTTGCAGTCAGGATGTCCTGCAGGATAATTGCAGACGGCCACGGCAAGCATATTCTCATACGCTCTCGTGCGCAGTGCGGCAAGGCGGTTTATTTCAAGCGGACAGGCGTTCGGCACAAGGATCAGCTCCGTGCCGCGCAGCATCAGAATCCGTGCGCATTCAGGAAATTCGCGGTCAAAGCAGATCATGCAGCCGACGCGCACTGTGCCGCTTCCCGTATTCAAGTCAGCAGCGACAAATTTCCCGCCCGGGCAGAGCACGCCCTCGGCGTCAAACGCGCACGTGTGCACTTTGGCATACCGGAGTACCTCTGTTCCGCAGCAGTCAAACAGCACACAGGAATTCCGCGGCTTGGGCTCATGCTTTTCAAGGAACGTGACGGCGACAGCCATACCAAGCTCCTGTGCGAGTTTTCCAAAGCTCTGCACAAAGTCTCCGTCGGCACAAACCGCAAGGTGTTCAAGCACATCCATATCCTGCGGAAGCGTATAGCCGCAGCTCCACATTTCAGGGAACAGCGCGAGCTCCGCTCCCAGCGCTTTCGCCTTTTTGCAGGCTTCTTGTCCGATACGCAGCTGTGCATCCAAATCATTTCCGGCATGTAGCTGCAAAAACGCAAGTTTTAACCGCATCGTCTTTCCTTCTGTCCTTGCCGCACAATTCACAATTTACGCGCGATATACCTCGTATGCGGCATCGCCACGCCGCGAAAGTGTTTTACCCAGCAGTCAAATGGGCTCATGTCGTTTCGCACGGCGACCTTTTTTGACGCTTCGTTCGTGCTGCGGATAATCGAGCATACCTCCTGTGCGCCAAGCGCGTCAAACGCGTACGCTTTGCATGCACGGGCGGCTTCTGTGGCATAGCCGTTGTGCCACCATGCACGGTTGAAGAGGTAACCGATTTCAAGCACTTCCATGTCTTTCCACGGCTGCATCGTAAGCCCGCACTGCCCGATAAGCGCGCCGTATTCTTTGTACATCACCGCCCACAGCCCGAATCCGTATTGCCGGTACCGCGCAAGCTGGCGGTCAAGCCATTCCTGCACTTCTGCGTCAGAAAACGCGCCCTCATACGCGGTCATCGTCTGCGCATCCTGCAAAATATCGCAGAGCGCGTCAAAGTCTCCCTGCTCAAGTTCGCGCAGATACAGGCGTTCCGTTTCAAGAATCATAAAGGCTCCTCCGCCGCTTGCCGCTGTCCCAAGAATTCCCGCAGCCGCTCAAGAAAGAGCTCTGCCGCAGGAGAGAATACCTGCTGCTTTTTCCATACCAGGTTCAGGCCCGCTTCAAGCGCGGGCTCAAGCGGACGGAACACAAGCGCGCGCGTACCGGTTGTGTCGACCAGCCGGTCAAGCGTGAGCACATATCCGGCGCCCGTTTCCGCAAGGATGGCGGCGTTGTATATCAGGTTATATGTCGCGGCAATATGCAGCCGCTCAAAGTCGCTCCCGAACCAGCAGGCAAACGTATTGCCGCTCTGCGCCGGAGCCGCAACCTGCCGAGACACGATAAGCGGAAGCCCGCGCACATCTTCCTTTTTAATAGAAGATTTCTGCGCAAGCGGGCTGTCGCTGCGCATGACAACGCCCCAGCGGTCTTTGTCCGGCAGCACAAGGCTGTCGTATTTTTCGATATTCACCGGATCAATCACGATGCCGAAATCAAGCAGCCCCTTGTCGAGGCGGTCAAGCACGTCTTCGGCGTTTCCGCTGTGCAGATGAAAGCGCACACCGTCAAACTCCCGCCGCAGATCGGTGATTACCTCCGCAATGCTTCTGATTCCCTGCGTTTCACCGCCGCCAATGTACACGTCTCCGCCGACGGTTTCAGAACGCGACGTGAATTCGGCTTTCGTCTTTTGTACCATCGTGATAATTTCTTCCGCGCGCTTTTTAAGCAGCAAACCTTCTGCCGTAAGCTCCACGCGGTGGCTTTTGCGTACAAAGAGCGGATGACCAAGCTCGTCTTCAAGGTCGTGAATCTGGCGCGAAAGCGTCGGCTGCGTCACGTGCAGCACATTTGCCGCAACCGTAATGTTTTCTTCTCTGGCAACCGCAAGAAAATACCGCAGCACCCGAAACTCCATACATACCCTCCGTGTTCACGCTGTACTCATTCTATGCCGCAATGAAATACCTGTCAAGCATATCATGAAATAAAAACAAAGTATTTGCTATAACAAGCGCTGAGCGGTATAGTGTCTCCATCAACAATACAAAGGAGCTGAACATGAAACAAACAGCAATTCTTGCAGCATCCGTGCTCGCGGCGTTTGCCGCGTCAGCGGTTTCCTGCGCATCTACAGGAGGGACTCAAATGTCTAACGAAAACGAACATTACACGTTTGAATTAAAAGAAGGCGTAACCCGCACGCCGGTTACGTTCACCAACCGCTTCGGCATCGCGCTTTCAGGCGATCTCTACCTGCCGGCAAACGGAGGTACCGGACTTGCGGCGGTTGCCGTCTGCGGCCCGTTCGGCGCCGTTAAGGAACAGGCATCCGGTCTGTATGCAAACGAAATGGCATCCCGCGGCTTTGCGGCGCTCGCCTTTGATCCGTCGTTTACCGGCGAGAGCGGCGGCGAAGCACGCGCGATGAATTCGCCCGACATCAACACGGAAGACTTTCAGGCGGCGGTCGATTTTCTTTCCGTGCAGGACAATATCGACCCCGAACGCATCGGCATTATCGGCATCTGCGGCTGGGGCGGCATGGCGCTGAACACGGCGGCGCTCGACACGCGCATTAAGGCGACGGTATCGTCTACGA
>DXHG01000229.1 GCA_019113455.1 Candidatus Treponema faecavium
TAGTTTTACACGCTGTCCGGTATAATCAAAGAAACACCTCCGCACGGAGGTGTTTCTTTGTGCTGTATCTTGGGGGAACATATATGGAAAAGGCACTTCGCAAGTATTTTCCGCTGTTTGTACTGCCTGGCGTTATCTGCTTTTGTATCGCCTTCTTAATACCCATGATCATGGGCATCTATCTGTCTTTCTGTGAATTTACCAACGTTACGAATGCGAAGTGGGTTGGCTTGACAAACTACATAACGGCGTTTACGCTGAACGGAGAGTTTGCTTCGTCGCTTATCTTTACGATTAAATTTGCGGTAGTCACGGTTATTTCTATCAATGTGCTGTCGTTCGCGCTTGCGATAATGCTGACGCGCGGAATTCCGGGCACCAATGTGTTTCGTACCGTGTTCTTTATGCCGAATCTTATCGGCGGTATCGTGCTTGGCTGGATATGGCAGGTTATCATAAACGGCGTGCTGTACCGGTACAACACGACTATTGTCTCCGATCCGTCATACGGATTCTGGGGACTGGTTATCCTGATGAACTGGCAGAATGTAGGTTATATGATGGTTATCTATATCGCCGCGATTCAGAATATACCCGCCGATATGCTTGAAGCAGCTTCTATAGACGGAGCCAATTACTGGACAACGCTGAGGAAAATCATTATCCCGTCAGTGATGCCCTCTATTACGATTTGTCTGTTTATGACGGTAACGAACGGCTTTAAGCTGTTT
The DNA here is from genome assembly GCA_019113455.1 of Candidatus Treponema faecavium. Lineage (GTDB taxonomy): Bacteria > Spirochaetota > Spirochaetia > Treponematales > Treponemataceae > Treponema_G > Treponema_G faecavium. The sequence goes on from DXHG01000229.1 coordinate 732, forward strand.
GATCAGAACCTCGCACTCACCGCCGGTGAGCCTGCCAAGCAGACGGAAATGCTTGCGCTTAATATATACAATACGTTTTACGGGCGCATGGGCTTTGAAGGTGTTGGCCAGGCAAAGGCTGTAGTGTTCACGATTATTGTCGCCTGTATCGCGCTTTTGCAGCTGCGGATTACACGCGGAAAGGAGGTTGAGCAATGAGCTCTTCGGCAAAAGGCTCCTCAGCTGAGCGCACGCTGCTGTTTATCATTCTGCTTGCTGCGGCGCTGTTTGTGCTGTTCCCCATTCTTGTAGTGCTGATGAATTCGTTCAAAAGCAGACTGTTTATTTCTACTGAGCCGTTTAACCTGCCGGTATTGTCAGGCGACGCGCAGACGTTTGTAGGTCTTGCCAATTATACCGGCGGCGTCAGCAAGATAAAGTTCTTTCATGCGTTCGGCTATTCGCTGTGGATCACGGTTGCTTCCGTCTTGGGTATCCTGCTCGTTTCAAGTATGCTCGCGTGGTACATTACGCGCATTAAAAACAAGATTACGAGCGTGATTTATTACTGTCTGGTATTTTCAATGATAGTGCCGTTCCAGATGGTTATGTTCACGATGAGCAAGATGGCAAACATACTGCACCTTGACAATCCGATAGGCATTATCTTTGTGTATATCGGATTCGGCTGCGGCATGTCCACGTTTATGTTTGCAGGCTTTATCAAGTCTATCCCGCTTTCTCTTGAAGAAGCGGCGATGATAGACGGCGCAACGCCGCCGCAGACGTTCTTTCAGATCATACTGCCGACGCTCAAAAGCACGGCAGTTACAATCGGTATCCTTGAGACGATGTGGGTATGGAACGACTATCTGCTGCCTTATCTGACGATCGGTACCGACTATAAAACGATTCCCGTCGCGATTCAGTATCTGCGCGGCGGATACGGCGCAGTCGATATGGGAGCGATGATGGCGATGCTGGTGCTCGCGATGCTTCCGGTTATTATTTTCTATCTGTCCTGCCAGAAGTATATTATCGAAGGCGTTCTTGCCGGAGCGGTAAAAGGATAATCATCCGTGCGGTTCCCGTTTGAAAACCGGTGCGCGCATGGCATATGCCTTGCACGCACCGGTTTTTTTGTCTGCACCCCGTTCCGTCACCCGTTGGCAGGTGCCTTGCAATCCATCAACAGAGATTGCCCTGCGAAGAAAAAACACCCGCACGCACAAGCGCAGTCGCACCCCGCTGTTTCGGTTTGATTTTTATCGGCAAACGCTATATTATACCAGCTATGACTACTAATCTTGAGTGCGGGATACAGGATTTTGTAGCGACGGCATTGCAGCCATTTTCGCTTGACGATCTGGATCGCTATCTTCGGTCGCGCCATATTTGTTTATCGCGGAAAGCGCTGCGCGAGTCTCTGCTTGAGTATGCGTTTGTTTTTACGATGGAAAACGATATGTTTATCGGACGGGCGGGCGTGTTTACCGGACAGCCGTTTTGCATTCTGCCGCAGAAGTATGAACTGGATAACCGTGTGCTTATTCCCGGGCATCGCTGCGTGCCGTTTATACAGCCTGATACAAATCCCGATACTATCGTTTTTACGTATGACGGTTCTCCGCTGCCTAAGCGTATTATTGAAATTGAATTGTATAAGCTTGACCCGTATTATGCGCTTTTTGGCTTTGAATATAAGACATCTGTTATCGCAATGGACAGCGCGAACAAGGATCTGCACTTTACTGCTGGGGACATTAATCTTCCGCCGCGGGTAAAAATAACGGCGGTGGATCTGGGGCCGATTTTTGATAAAACGCCGCTGCATATCGGTTCGTACTTTATCGCGCGGGTTACGGATTGGCTGCATACTGCGGTTGAATTGCAGCCGATTGCCGTTTCGCGTTCCGCCGGCAATGCGCTTGTTTTGGACGAGCACGCTGAACGAGTGCTGCACTGGTATACTGTTTTTGAAAACAGCCTGCTTTCGGTATTTGAAAAAGAAGGCCCGTGCGCTTCTATCGAAGAACAGCTGATGTATGCGCTGTATTATGAAAAAGACAAACTGTTTGTGCCTGACTGCGGCAGTATTGAAAAATGCATCAGGCGTTCCAAAAAAATCGATACGGCCATGTTTGGCGTAGAGACACGGCTGTGGTATAAAAATAAGAAGATTCCCGCAATTTGCGCATGGAACAAGATACAGAACGGACCGCTGCATGAGTATCTGCTGTCGCTGCTGCTTTCTCCTTACTATGCGGTGTATGACTGCGTTGTCCGCGATGCACTGCATCGCGGAGAGTTTGATATGCAGAATGCGCTTGAGCGGCTGCTTCCGCAGTCGCTTGATATTGATGCTGACTGGCGGCAGAACGTATCGAAGTTTTATGAGATGTGTTATGAAGTGCTTGCGCCGTCGTATAATCACTTTACAGACGGTCCGCTTGCCGGTGTGCGCCCGCGCATTATCGCGATATTTGCCGATTTCCTTGAGCTTGCAGTAAAAATAGACGCGGCAACCCATGATGAGCTCGTGTATGAATCGTGCGGGCTGGTAACATTTTTGCAGATGATTGAGCAGCTTGAGCAAATTCTTGCCGCGTTTGCCAACGATATTGACGAGCTGCAGGAGTATGACCGCAGCTCGATGCTGACTTCGATTGCGGGCATTGAATATACGCTTCCCGATGTGCGCGATATGCTGCTGCATGACATTGCGCGACTGAACAAAAATAACTTTACCGTGATTTAACCGCATATGCGGTATGCGGAAGCAGGAGAAAGTATGAGCGAAACCGTTGAAATAAGTACGCTGCTGGAACGCGGCGGCTGTTACGATTGGGTTGCCGGCGCGGCGCTTGCAGACGTGCTGCAAAACCTTTTAAGCCGTGTGCTGCTGCCCGGCGGATTGTCGGCTGAAACGGTATACACGGAATTGATGCGCAGAGAAACGCTTATGAGCACTGCGTGCGGAAACGGCTGTATGCTGCTGTTCCCCAATACGCTGCTGCTCGATGATCCTGCGCAGGAGTGCCTCGTTGTGTGTTACCCTAAAACGCCGCTTGACGTAAAAGCGTTTGACCGCAAACCGGCTGCGGCGCTGTTTGTGCTGCTGGTAAGTTCTCCGGAACGCCATTTGCAGGCAGCTGAAAAACTCGCGCAGTATATGCAGGATACGGCGTTCACCGCGCTTTTAAGAGAACACGCGGCAAAAGAAGCGCTTTGCGCGTATTGTAAAACAGCGGATACCGCCGCGAAAAAAAACTGATACAGCACATTTGCTGCGCCGTGCCGCACGCCCGTGTCAGCGGCGCACGGGGTGCTTTTTTGTACCGCGGCCGCGCGGCGTCTGCGGCTTGGCGCGCGCGTGGTGCAGATATGCGCCCAGCATGAGCAGCAGCCCGCCTGCTATCATGAACAGGCAGAGCACCTGCCCTGTCGAAATATTGAGAAGCGATACGTTCAGATATACCGGCGCGTCTGCTGTCGCCGTGATGCGGTAGCCGATATCAGCGTCCGGTTCACGGAAATATTCAATCACGAACCGCGCCGCGCCGTAGCCGACCGTATACAGTGCGGAAGAAAAGCCTGCAAACTGACTCTTTTTCCGCGTAAACCACAACAGCAGCCATAGCACAACGCCTTCAAACAGTGCTTCGTAGAGCTGGCTTGGATGGCGCGGCAGGTTGACAAGCCCGCTTGCCGGAATCTGCATGCCCGCCTGCGCGGCAATATCCTGCACCCAGTCAAGCGAGGCGGAAAACTGCGGCGCGCCGGGGAACACCATTCCCCACGGTACCGCCGTTACGCGCCCGTACAGTTCCCCGTTCAAAAAATTGCCCAGCCGTCCGAACGTGTAGCCGAGCGGAATCGCGATAGTCATCGCGTCTATCCAGCGCAGCGGCGGGCGCTTATGCCTGATGCACCAGAAAAGCATACCGATAAGGCCGCCGATAAAGCCGCCATGGTACGACATACCGGCAAGACCGGTAAAACGCCCCTGAGAGTCAAACGGCCAGAAGATAAGCCACGGTTTTTTCCAGTAAAGCCCGCTGGTATCGTACACCAGCGTTGAAAACACACGCGCGCCGATGAGCAGAAACACGATGCCTGTCGCAAAAAAGCCGAACAGGTCATCTTCCGTCGCTGTATAGCCTGAAGAATCGAGCGCGCCTTCTTTGAGCAGCCGCTTCATGATAAAGAACGCCGTCGCGAACGCGAACACATACATGAGCCCGTACCAGCGGATAAGCCCAAGCACCGGCACTCCCGGAAATATCTGCGGATGTATCCATTCAGGATAGGGAATATAGAGCGTCATGGATGTTCCCTAGAGCCTGAAACCCTGCTGGCTTGCTTTAATGAGTTTTGACTTGAGCAGCGTGTTTTCTTTTTTAAGCTGTGTAAGCTCATACTGCTGCTGCTTAATCGTTTCGGCAAGTTCTCCCATCGTGAGCGCACCGGAGCCAACAAGATCTTCGATAAACGAGAGCTTTGCAGAAAAATCGTCTTCTGCCTCGGAAGCCGCAAGCTCAAAGCTGTCGGCGCCTCCCATGCTGAACGCCTGCTCCTGAGACATGCATATTTTATCCGCGATCCGGTAAATTGCCTGAGAGATTACCGCCTGCGGCTTGTATGCGATAACCGGCAGGCGAGAGGCGAGCGCCTTGTCCTGCATACTGTCGCGGTAAATGGCTCCGAGAAGCTCCAGATCTACGCCGAGATATTCTTTGCAGGAGCGCCGTATTTTGTGCGCCTTGTCCGTGTCTTTGGGGTCGTCGATCATGTTCAGCACAAGCCGCGGGTGAAACTGCTCCAGATGTGCGCGGAACGCGTCGCAGCTCGGCTTGTCTATACGCTCAATCGCGTCTATGAGCTTGGGAATATAGAGGCGCTGCATGGATGCTGAGTCAAGGCGGATTTTTTCCATAAAAGCGTATGCGCGCGAGTTCTTTCTGAATGAATTATACATGAGCCGGAACACGACGTTTTTTAAGAAGAGATAGCCGTTCAGTATCGCCGTAACCGTCGGCGCAGAAACGATAATGCCCTGCGCAGACATAAGAAACATATCAAGTATCGTCAGGTGCGTTCCTGCGCCTAAGTCTATGATGAGGTAGTCTGCCTCGCATGTGCGCAGTTTTCGGATCAGATCGTTTTTCTGGCTTGCCTTTACCGTGCTGAGCCCGGGGATTTCCGAGTCTCCGGGAATAAACGATACGTTGGGATATTCGGTCTGCACGATAATGTCTTTAAAGTCGCTTGCGCCGGTAAGGTACGTGCCGATGCCGTTTTTGGGCGCCTGATGCCCGATAACAAGATGCAGATTTGACGCGCCCAGGTCAAGATCGGCAAGAATGACTTTTTTTCCAGCCTGTCCGAGCGCAACTGCAAGATTGGCGGAAAACAGGCTTTTGCCGACGCCTCCCTTTCCGCTTGCAACAGGTATTATCTGCATATACTCTCTCCGTCGGTGTTTATGTGTCAGCGCCGCGCCCGTCAGCAGGCAGCGTGTCATATCTGTGAGCGGCGCACATACTGAACATCAGTATACAATCAATCAGAAAAAAAATCAGCAGGAGAATACAACGCCGCACCGTATAATAGCCGTTTTTTGCGCCGTATTCGGCCGCCAGCGGCAGCACACGCTTTATATATAGAAGAATACCGGCCATGCTCATCGCCTTGCTGATGCTGTAGAGCCTGCGGTACAGCGGCGCCTGCGCCGAAGAAGCACAGCCTGCCGCAAGCAGCACCGGCAGCGCGAGCAGCGGAACTGATGCATACCATGAAGCAGGGAGTCCTGCTGCGGCTGTCTGCGGCCGCGCGGTGATAACGGCAAGCAGCCTGACACATTCATATGCGGCAAGACACGCGGCAGCAAGAACGGTCTTCTTTTGCTTTTGTGTCATGGGGTCAAGTATAGCCGGTTCTGCGCAAAGAGACAAGGTTGTGCGCTTGCACGCGCGGGCTTGTTTTTTTGCGGGGCTCACGCGGGGTGTTTTTGCGTTTGCACGCTGCTTTTTTCTTTCTTTTCTCTGTGCTGTCGGCTGACAAATTTCCCGTTTAAAAAATAACAATTTGCCGATGGCTAATTTAAAATTTGCCATTTATCAGACTTGAATTTTGCCGATGGCCAGCGGCGCACTTGCCGATTGCAAATTTTTAGTTTGCCGTCGGCAAATGA
>DXHG01000230.1 GCA_019113455.1 Candidatus Treponema faecavium
ACATAGACGAGCCGTTTTTGGCAGGAGCGTATGACGCAGGCTGCACGCGGCTTTCTGTCGGCGTGCAGTGCCTGCATGACGCGGCTCTTGTCTGCGTCGGGCGCGTGTGCCGTTCGGCCCGCATCCGCCGGGCGCTCTCGCTCATCGCGCAGAGCAGGGCGGCGCAGAACGGCTGGCCGTGTTTTTCCGTCGATCTGATTTCAGGGCTCCCGGAACTGGATGAAGCTGATTTTAGTGCAGGCATTGCGGAAACACTTTCGTACGTGCCTGACCACGTATCGCTGTATGCGCTCACCGCAGAAGAAGGCACGCCGCTGTACGCGGCGGTGCAAAACGGCGCGCTCCGGTGCGATGAAGAGGAAAACGAGTCGCAGTGGCTTTTGGGCAGAGAGCTTTTGGAACGGCACGGCTATGCCCAGTACGAGGTGTCTAATTTTGCGAAGACGGGCGCGCAGTGCTGCCATAATCTGGTGTATTGGCGCTTAGGCGGCTATGCCGGCGTGGGAGCGGGGGCTGCGGGCACGTATTTTGATGGCGCAGGCGGCGCGCTGCGTCTTACCGGTCCTGCCGATGCAGCCGCATATGCCGCAGGCTGGAACGGCGCCGATGCGGGGCGGCGCAGGGCAGGGTATGACGCTGAGCTGCTTGACTGCGATACCGTGTGCTTTGAAGCTGTGATGATGGGGCTCCGCACGCGTGAGGGCATAGCGGAGCGCGCGTTTGACGCGCGCTTTAAGCAAAGCCTTGCAGCATATCTTGGTGCCGATACGCCGCAAGGCGTGTTTTCACGCTGGCAGGAACAGGGATATGCCGGCATTGCGGAAGAAAACGGCGGCAGGCGCTTTTTTTTAACAAAAGACGGGCTTTTGTTTTTGAACCGCTTTCTGCGTGAATTGCAAGCGTAAAGTCCTGCACGTGGCAGCTGGGAGCGCAGCGGCAGGCCTCTGTGCTGGTGAGAAGGGGCGGTGCATCCCTTTCCCCGGAAAACGAATTACAGAGACGTGCTGTGTACAGAGCAAATGCCGCTGCTCAAGCGTGCCGCCGCGCACAGCACAGCTATTTCTGCACGAGCTGCACGGTAAATCCTGCAATTTCCTGTGCAAGGCATATAGCGGCGAGCGCGCCGTTTTTGTATGCCGCCGTGTCGGTGCGGCACGCGCATCCAGTGCGCTCAAGATACGCTGCTGCGCGCATAACGGAATTTACGCCGACTGCGATATAGCCGTTTTTTTTCAAGTGCGGCGGGGGCGGCAATTCGAGGCTGTTTCCAAAAAAGACTGCGCCGCCGTCCGGCTTTGCAAAACCAAACAGCGCACCAAACATACCGGCTGCCTGTTTCGCCTCTGTTTTGTCTGTGCAGGCGATGCTGATACGGCAGAGCTCAAAGCCGAGCATGGTGCGCACGGCTTCTGCGGTAAGTTTTTCGATACGGTCAAACTGCCGCGCCGCGATAAGCTCTTTTTTTACCATCCAGCTGCCGCCGCAGGCGATCACCGACGGATGCGCGAGATACGCGTTCATGTTGTCCGGCTGTATGCCGCCTGTGGGCAGAAAGCGCATATCGGCAAATGGCGCGCTGAGCGCCTTAATCGCAGCAATGCCTCCTGCCTGTTCCGCAGGAAAGAATTTGACGGTACTGATCCCGAGGCTCAGCGCCAATTCTATTTCGCTTGCCGTGCTCACGCCGGGAAACACGGGCACGCCTTTTTGTTGGCAGTGCCGCACCGTGGCGGGATTAAGCCCAGGAGAAACGATAAAGCGCGCGCCCGCGTCAATCGCGCGGTCTGCCTGTTCGGCTGTAAGCACCGTTCCCGCGCCGACAAGCATATCAGGGCAGTGCGCCGTGATGGAGCGTATTGCGTCTTCCGCCGCTGCCGTTCTGAACGTTACTTCTGCGCACGGCAAGCCGCCGCGGCACAGCGCCTGCGCAAGCGGTACTGCGTCCTGGGCGCCGTCAATCACGACGACGGGCACGATGCCGAGCGTCTCTATGTGCGTGTATACGTCTTGCATGAACACTCTCCCTGCCGCGCGCTAGCGCTGCACACGGCCAGAGGCGTCTCCGCCTGCAAGCGCGTGCACTTCCTGCGCAGTTACAAGATTAAAATCGCCTTCTATTGAGTGCTTGAGACACGATGCTGCTGCGGCGAATTCAATACTTTGTTGTTCATCATAGCCATTCAGGCACGCATAGATGAGCCCTGCGCAGAAGCTGTCTCCGCCGCCGACGCGGTCAACGATGTGTATATCGTATTTTTTGCTGAAATAACACGCGCCGCCGCTGTACAGCATGGCAGACCAGCCGTTGTCGTTTGCAGAGCGCGACTGTCTGAGCGTAACGGCAACTTTTTGAAAGCCGAACCTCGCGGCAAGCTCCTTTACGACGCTTTCATATCCTGCATAATTAAGAGCGCCTGAAGCGGCGTCGGTGTTTTCTGCGTGTATGCCGAATACGTCGGCGGCGTCTTCTTCATTTGCGATACAGATGTCAACGTAGCGGCAGAGCTCTGCCATCGTTTTTCCGGCCTGTTCTTTGCTCCACAGTTTTTTGCGGTAATTTAAGTCGCAGGAGACTGTAACGCCGAGCTCTTTTGCGGTGCGGCAGGCTTCAAGGCAGATTGCAGGAAGCGCTCCGCCGAGCGCGGGCGTTATGCCGGTAAAATGAAACCAGCTTGCGCCTGCAAGTATTTCTTTCCAGTTAAAGTCTGCCGCGTTTGCTTCGGCGATTGCCGAGTGAGCGCGGTCGTAAATGACTTTTGACGGGCGCTGCGACGCGCCTTTTTCAAGATAATAGACGCCTAACCGTGTGCCGCCGCGCACGATGTGGCTCGTGTCAACGCCGTAGCGGCGCAGCGCATTCAGCGCGCACTGTCCAATTTCGTGTTCCGGCAGTTTTGTTACAAACTGCGTGTTAATGCCGAAATTGGCAAGAGACACGCTCACATTTGCCTCTCCGCCGCCGAATGTCGCTTCCCAGTCGTGTGTCTGCACAAACCGGTAATAGCCGTGCGGTGCGAGACGCAGCATTATTTCGCCAAACGTAATGACTTTGTGTTCCATATCATTGTTCCCGATCGTGTGTTGTCAGATTCTCCTGCACTGTGTTTGTGTATTATGTATTATAATAGAAGACAATAGTATCATGTTCTTTAGTAAAATAGAAGTAGCTCGGGTGGGAGTGTTGGGCAGAGTTGCGTAAAACCACCCCGTAGGAACCCCGCGAAAAAGAAAAATACTCGCGCGTTTGACGTTGTTGGTGTACAATACATATATCTGTTTGCGCAAGTAAGGATGCCGTATGAAAAAACACGTGTTGAGTATCGGTTCCGTATCGATAGATATTAAAGCGTTCAGTCCGGTCTATAATGAAACCGAGTCGTACCGAGACGGAACGATAGATCTTGTTCCCGGCGGTGTTGCCCGCGGCATGGCGATGAACCTGCGGCGGCTGGGGCTTTCGTCTTCGATTCTGTCTGTCGTGGGGAAGGATATATTCGGTGACTACCTGCGGCGTGATTTGGCTGGCGCAGGTGTGTGCGTGTCGCTTCTGCGTACGTCGGAAAAGCGGCGCACGTCGCTTTTTTCCGTGATGGCGATGGGTTCGCGCCCCGCGTCGTGCGTGTACTGCAATGACGTACTGCAGGAGATTCGCTTTGACAGCGATGTGCGTTCGTTTATAGAGGCGGAGCAGGTAACTGCGGCGGCAATCGATTCCAATCTGCCGGAACAGACGCTGAAAGACATATACGCCTATGCCGAGTGCGTGCGCAAAAGCGGGCGCGAGTTCTTTGTGTTCCAGAACGCAACGGCGCCTGACATTGCGCATAAAAGCCTTCCGTATGCGGGATTAGTGGATCTGTTCGGCTGCAACGAGTTTGAAGCGGCGGCGCTGCTTGAATATGCGGGGCTTGTGCCTGCGGGTACGGAGCTTATTCCTGACGCAGAGCTTGCGCGCCTGTTTGCAAAACTCGGCTACGGTAATTTTATTATCACGTTCGGTGCGCGCGGCGTGCTGGTGTACTGCGGCGGCGGCACATACATAGAAAAGCCGTACACGCCGTCAGAAATCGTCGATACAATCGGCGCAGGCGATGCGTTTGCGTCAGGCTTTTTGTACGGCTTTATGGACGGCACGCCGGTGCGGCGCTGCATACACTACGGGCTGTGCTGCGCGCGGGAGACGCTGCAGACGCGGGAAACGGTAAGCGCGCTTTTAAGCGCGGACTGGCTTGAAAGGACAGAGGCATAATGCAGATACAGACAATATTAGGAGATATTACGCAGGTGAGCGGCTTTACCGCTATTGTGAACGCCGCCAATGAGTCGCTTTTGGGCGGCGGCGGTGTTGACGGCGCGATACACCGCGCCGCAGGGCCTGCGCTGCTTGCCGAATGCCGCCTTTTGCACGGCTGCAAAACGGGAGACGCCAAGCTCACAAAAGGGTATAACCTGCCGTGCACGTATGTGATTCACACCGTCGGGCCTGTGTGGCGCGGCGGCGGACACGGGGAGGCGGAGCTGCTTGCGTCGTGCTACCGCAGTTCGCTCAAGCTCGCGCAGGCGCACGGCATCAGAACCGTCGCGTTCCCGTCGATTTCAACGGGCGTGTACCGGTATCCGGTGCGCTCCGCCGCGGATATTGCGGTTAAGACGGTGCGCGATTGCTGCGCGGAGCATGCGTTTGACCGCGTCGCCTGGGTGCTGTTCGACAGCCACACGTACGAGGCGTACGCGAAAGCCGTCGAAGCGTGCTTTGGAAAAGAGCAGGGCGCGTGAGCGGCGCTAAGGGATATAGGAATAGCGGTTCTCGCCTTTTTTGCTGTAGCGCACGCCGAGCGATACCTGATACTGCCACACATAGTCAAACGGTTCAATCGTTCTGTTGGCGCCAAGGTTGCCGTAATCGAAAGAGGCCATGCCGTCGAGCAGTATTGTCCAGCGGCGCGCAACAGGCAGTTCAAAGCCGGCAAGCGCTCCTATGCCCAAATGGGCATAGTTCCAGCGGTCGGCGTTTTGAAAAAAGAAATGCGGTCCTGCCGACACGTTTACGAATACGTAGTCCCAGAGACTCAGGCGCACAATGGGCGCGGCGTACAGGTCAAGCGCGAAGTGCAGCGGCGATGCGGCCGGCTGCGGGTGTTTGTTGAATGTGGCAGCGAGCGGGTAGTACGCGCTTAAGCGCACGGTTATATCAAACGGGCGCAGATTCCGCGTCTGTATGCCGAAATATGCGCCGAGCAGCGTATCCTGCCAGACAAAATTGCTTCGCGTTTCCTGCCGTATAATGCGCGTTACCCAGCTTGCCGCAAAACCTTCGTTATACACGACAAAGACTTTTTCGACGCCGGCGGGAACATCCGTGTTTGCGTTGAGTTCCGGCGTATCGGATTCCTCGGCTGAAAAGGCTGCGGCTGCCCAGATGAGCGCCGCGGTAAGCAGAATGTATTTCATGGCAGTGTCGCAGTTACAGTGAAACCGTTTTATACAGTACAAGGTGCGTTACTGAACCGTCAGCAAGCGTCCAGTCAAGATAGAGCATATTGCCTCTGATGTCCCATTCGGTAACAATCGTTCTGTTGTCTTCTGTGGTAAACGTGAGCGCGTTGAGCAGCACATTGTATCTGCCGCTTGACATGATCTTTTCTCCGGAAACGGAATCGTATATCGAAGCCGTAAATGTGTTGTCGTTCATAAACGATATGCTGCTGCCCGCATTGTCGTTCCAGGTGCCGTACAGCGGGCTTGGCTGCGCGCAGCCGCCTGCAAGAACGGCTGCCGCAAAAACAAAACTAATCAGTACCGAATGCTTGGATATGTTCATGTGCGCTCCTGTGCGGTTAATTAAGAACTGTCCAGTCAACCTGCTGTGTGGGGAATCCCTGCGGAGTAACGCCGTATGTGCCGCCGCCTGCCGCGCCGCCTTTTATCTGTATGCGGTCGTAGTTTACGGATCCCGGATACATGCCGGTACAGGTGATTGTACCGTCCATCGTGCCGTTCTGGGTCATTTCTGCCGAGGTATTGCTGCTGCCGTTAAGCACAAAATACGGCCCCTTGCTGCTGTCCCCGTCTATGTATGAGTCTGCGTAGTTTGTGTATTGGATAATAATGCGCGCGCCGAGTCCGTCAATAGCTGCGTTATAGTATACAGAGCCGCTGATTGCCCCGGACACGGTTTCGCTTCCGAGCTTGTCGGTAGAACTCGGGCGGTTTATATAGTCCATCTTTTTCTGCGAGCTTACGATAGTCTTATTAAACTCTATCAGGTACTGCTCATGCGTGAGTGCGCCGTATCCGTACATTTCTTCGCTGTAGTTTATGCCCTGCTCAAGCATATTGAGGGTAAGTACTTTATAATAGTAGTATTTGCCTACTTTTGCGGAATCGTTATAGTCTATGTATTCGTATGTGTCTTTGCCGTTTTCTGCCATGACAATGTCCTCGTTTATGCGGCGGTAGCTGCCGCCGGGCGATGAGGCGCGGTACACGGCATACCCATACGGCTCGTCGTCAGCTGGTTTTTTCCACGTGATTTGCACGCCGTATACGCCTAAGTCGTTGGGGGCTCCGCCTACAGGCGCGGCTTTTGACACGTCCGTAAGCTCTGCCGCGGCAGGGGAGGGTGACATGATTTCGCCTGCAGGGCTTTCTTCGCTGCTGCTGTTTACCGTAGTGATTTTGTAATACGTATACGCGTCTACAGAAGCAGACAGATAGCCCTGGCTGTCTGTGCCGGCTGAACCGGGAATTTCTTTACAAAGCATATTGACTGCGTTCATGTCGTCTCCGCCGTATATGCGGTATGTGTATGACTTCTGTTCCATTTCATTGCCGATGGCGGGCAGCCATTTGACCGTAACGCGGCCGTCTTGCTTGACAACTCCCGATTCTGCAGGAGGGCTTAACAGAAAGCCTTCTGCCGGATTCTGAGACGAAGCACCTGAATCGGACAACGCGCTTTTTAGCATTCTGTCATTTTTAGGATCAGGATCGGGAGCTTGCGCCTGTATTTGATAATAGTAATACAGCCCTGTTTTTGCCGTTGTATCGATATAGGTGTGTTCTGGTATACCGTCTGTAGATGTCAGCCGTGTCATCGTAGTGTCCTGCGAGCTTGCACGGTAGACGATATACGAAACATCATCCGCGTCTACCGGATCCCATTCCACGGTGATTTTTTTTCCGGCGCGTCCGTCCGGTACGCGCACGTTTTCAGGTGCGTCGGGAGCTCCTTCTACCTTGGCAAATCCCATTGCCGCATTGCTTGCAATACTTTGCGAATTGGAGGCGCTTACGGCATATATATAATAGTAGAATTCTACTCCTTGCTGTGCCTCAGGTATCTTGTCGGTATATTCTGTTCTGTTGCCGTATACGTCGGCGATATAGACGGCGGAAGATGCGTTTTCTGTTTCGGAACGGTACACGCGGTATGTCTGCGCGCCAGTTGCGGGCTGCCACTGCACTGTTATCTGCGCGGTTGATGTGCCGGTACTGGCGGCTGCTCCGCGCGGCGGGGCAAGGAGCGTGCCATATGATGAAGCAGCCGGTTCGCTGTCGTCTATGCCGTTTTGGCGTGTGCAGGCGGTAACGCGGTAGTAGTAGCGATACGTATATTCAGGAGAATCAGACTGCGGGTTTGGCAGTATTTTGTCGGTATACGATGTGCCGTAGACGTATTCCTGTATTGTTTCAAACTGCAGCTGCGTTTGATCATCGTTGTATGAAGCGTTTCCGTCCTTATCGTAGACCGGCTCGCAGACGGCGCGCTCGAGCAGGTACGATGTGGCGAGTGCAGACGGTGCCCACGTGATGCGTATGGACTGAGCGCTGTCATACTGCGAAACAAAGAGTTCCTGCGGCGGGCTGAGCTGGGTAACTGCCGTCTCGGGCAGCAGCATGCTGCCGAGCGAGCCGTCCGAGCCTGAGCCCATGGGTACCTTTGCCTGAAATATATCTGCGCACGAGGCGAGCAGCGCCGCAAGGCACAGCGCCGCGGCGGGGTATATACAGCGGGTGAATACGCGCATACTGCTACAGCCACGGTTCACTGGTATCATTCCAACCCGTATCCTTAAAAGGAATTGCGCAGTTGCCGCTTGTAGGCAATGTGCCTTGCCGAGTATCATTATAAGTAACAACAAGTTTATCAGTTGAATCTGTGCGGATGTTGTCTAAATACAGCTCTCCTGAATAATCGAGTGTTTGCTCATTTGTGTTACCTGATGGTATATCCGGTCCCGTAATCACGATTGTGTCGCTGGTGGTATTCCAGACTTTAGGTGCGCTGGTACCAACGGCACTTTCGGTATCTCCATATAACTGTCCGGATATGGTCAAAAACGTGACAGATGTATTTGCTTTTGTGTTCAGCACCGGCATATATGAGTCAAATACAACATTTGAAGAAACATGAGAGAAAAAACCGCCCTTTGTTTCTATAGAAGCTGAACCACTGCCGGGCGTATTTTCTCTTATAGATCCAGACTGTCCGCCAGTCCATGCTATACCTTGATTTTCAACAGCCCCTCTGATGCCGATCGCCATTGCCAGTGTTGCCGCCCGGGCAAACTCTTCCGCTGTGATCTGGCGCGCGCCCCACCTGACGTAGTCGTTTTCGTAGCCGTCTGTCCACGTCCATTCAGGCTCTTTGCTGTATACAGGCTCGCCGTCCTCGTTTTCCGTATATGTGCGCATCCTGAAGTAGTGCTTGTAGTCGCGGAGCACCTTTAAGAGGTTCTCTTCCGTTTCTCCGTCGGCGCGGTCGCTGTTTGTAACCTGCGCGCTGAGGACTTTTGACGCCGCGCCGCCGGTGCTTTCTGCTTCAACGTCCATAACGGCATGCCACCGGTCATCGATATTCGTGTTGTATACTTCTATGCGGTAGCCCGCAATGGGCAGGCTGTCAAGGCCTTTTGTTGACCACGAGACTGTTTCCGCGTATTCGGTTCCGCGCGTTTGCTCGCCGCGGCTGACAGACGTTACTTTGGGCTGACCGAGCATATAGCCCTGATACAGCTGCTGTCCCTGTATGTCCGGTTCATACTGCGCGAGCACCGCGTCCATGTAGCCCGTATATGCGCCGCTGACGGTAACATGCTCATGCGGCAGTATCGATTCCGCTCCGGCGACTTTGGTGCGCACCGCGTACGCGTACTGTATGCCGGGCGCGGCGGTTGCGTCATTGTAAACGCTGTCGGAAATATTCTCTATAAGCGGTTTCCATTCTGCCGTGCCTTCTTTGCGGTAGATGTCGTACGTGAGCGTTTTGCCGTCCGGCTGCCATTCAGGCGGTTCCCACGTGATTTCTATACAGTCATTTACGCTGCTTTCGTCATCGGTGCGGCCCCAGCCCTTTGACGCGCGCACGCTTTGCGGGAGTCCGAGCGCATAGCCGGTATCGGCTGCCTGCTGCACGTTTTTATATGACGCGCCGCCGATAGCGCAGGTTTCCGCGTCTTCGTCAAACTCGGCGGCGCTGTCTTCGTCAAGTACGGGGATAACGATATACGCATACGGATAGCCACGCGGCATATCGTACTGCTCCTGAATAAACCGGCCGCGGTATCCTGCAGCGTGAAGTTCTTCGGCCTTGTCTTTTGATGCGGCGGTATCGGTCAGCGTAAAGCGCGTACCGGCTTCTTTTATGTCAAACATGCCCGATACGTCGGCGTTGTCCCACATGCCGCCGACGCTCTGCAGGCCGAGACCGAGCGTTTCGCGGCTTTCCGTCATATAGCGGACGGCGGTCGGCGCGGTCATGTCGGATACGATGGTTCTGCCGTCCATATCGTACTGTATGCGGTAGATCAGATAGCCGGCGGCTCCTTCTACGCTGTTCCACGAAAGCGTGATGCGGTCTCCCGCGGCGGCTTTGTCCGCCGTGAGCGAAACCGCTCCCGGACCCATCTGGCGGCGTGTCTGCGGCGCGCTTTCCGTGACCGCCGATGCGTCTGCGGCGCTGTCAGGATGTGCAGGAGTCTGGCAACGTTCCGTGTTTATTGCCTCAAGTGTTACAGAGACTGCGCGGCCTGCCGCGCAGGCGTCGTCAAAGCCTTCCGGCTTGAACTGATAGGTATACCGCCCGTCAGCGGTTTTTGTTTTCTCAAGATCTGCCGCTGTGAGCAGAGCCGTCTGCTGCGTTCCGCCGTATGCGGGCAGATCCTGTACGTCCGTGTACTCATAGACAACGCGGTATGCGTCTGCCTTCTGCACCGGCTGCCATGCAAGCTGTATGCCGTCATAGGCATAGCGGGTTTCAGGCTCCTCAAGAACGGGCGTGCCCAGCGTCAAAAGTTTTTGCGAGACGCTTTCCATGCCGTACTTTTCAGAGCCGCTGTCGGTAATTTTATACGGAGTAATGCGCACATAGTACGCTTTGCCCGACTCCGCGGCAATATCGCAGGTATACGGCTCGCCCGCGGAATCAGCGGAATCGGATGCTTCCGGCGCAACTTGTTCAATTTTGTTCCAGCCGGACTGCGCGGTCTCGTCTTCCGTTATTTCTATTTTGTACCCGACGTTTGCGTACCGCTTCCATGTAAGCACAAGTTTATCGCTGTATCCGTCTTCCGCGCTGAAATCTTCTATAATAAGCGGTTTTGTTTCTTCTGTGATGCGGAGCGTTCCGATCATTGACGCCGTATCGATCGTTTGTCCGTCTTTTTGAATCTCTACCCAATAGAAATACTTGCCGCGATAATTGGGCAGCATGATGCTGTCCGTTGTGTAGTCTGCAAGCTCTGCAAGCGTTTTTGGCTGCGGCGTCGTTTCTGTATCGGTCGGTCCGGAGCCGTCTCCCACCGGTTCTCTTTTTGTGTTTAATATATACGTGTAGTCTATGCCTTTAGGATCAAATGCAAACGTCATATGTACGGTTGCCGACTTATACTGCGGTTCTTCGTCTGCGTTCGGCGTATCGGAAAGTACATACTGCGGAGTGTCCACCGCAAAAACCGGCGTGCTGAGCGCCCAGCCCGGCGCTGCAGTCTGCGCTGCGGAGCGGTCCGAGGTTGCGGGGCGCTCCGTGTCTGAGTATGACTGCACAAGGTACTCGTACTCAATGCCGCGCGTTATATTTGTGTCTTCATATGAAACAGTCTGCCCAGGCGTATATGCGCCGCCGCCAAAGTCTTCTTTTGCAAATTTGGCGCAGATAAGTCCATCGGTAAAATCAGCGGCGGGCGCTCCCTCGGCCGCTTTTTCGCGCCGGTAAATCATAAAATACAGCGGCGTCTGTACAAACTCTTCGCCGTCCTGCGTGTCTACCATGTCCGGCAGGGTGAACGTAAGCGTTACGCGGTCTTTCACGCTGCCCTGGGACGCAGCAAGATCCGTAACGGCAAGCGGCCGCAGCCGCCGCGCCGTTGCTGCGTCCATAAATGCGCTTTCTTCTATATCCTGCTGTGCAGACGTGATAAACGCCTCTACCTTATATTTATATGACGTGTTTGGAGTCAGACCGGCAAACAGCGCCTCTGTTTTTGCCGTTTGTGCGCCGGAAACCGCGGTGCGGGCGATCTCTGTTCCCGATTCATCCTGACAGATAATCGTGTACTGCACCTGCGAAAGATATGTTTGCTCGGAGACATTGTTCATGTACCAGTATACGATTACGCTTGTGTCGCCGTTGTCAGCGTCTCCGATTATGTCGCTGATGACCGGCTGTGCAAGGCTGGTGCCGCGTACTGTCTGGCTGAACGGAGAAAGTTCACCTGTTCTGTTCACGGCTTTAACACGGTAGTAACTGTCTGCACCTGCGTCTTTTGTTACGGTATAGGATGTCTGCGTGCCTGATGTTTCTGCAATCTGTACAAATTCATCATAGGGTGTGGCAGCTTCATAAATATAATAGCGGACTGCCGCGGGAACAGTCTGCCAGCTGAGCTGCACCGAGCGCTTGAGTCCATGCGTTGCCGTTATGCCGGCAGGTGCGCCCCAAGTTTCGGCAGAACCGGCATGGGCTGCGTTTTCTGTACTGTCCGTTACCGGTACTGTCGGCGGCGGCAGCAGATGATTCTGACAGCCGAAGATTGCAAGCAGCATGACAGCTGTCCATATACTACTGTATAAGGAAGATATATTACGATTCATATGTTTTCTGCCCCTTTGCGTTATTCCCCCATGCGTTGTCTTACCGGGGGGGTAGATTGAAAGAATTATATACTATATTATGGAGAATAATCAAGGAATATGGGTAATATAATGTGATAAATAACCGCCGGGAGATAAAAATAACCTGGTTGCGGGGTTGAATACGCCGCCGCAGCCGTTTGTATGCGGCGTTTTACACAGATGCCTGCCGCATGCCGCGCTTTTGCAGTATAGTTTATATTTATGTATTTATTTGCCGCAATCGGCGGAGCGCTGTTCCCACTCACATAAAATATGATAAATAAGATTTTGCATATTGCTTGTCCGCCAGGATATGGCTTCTGCCGCTATGCGTAATATAAAACATTGCGGTATACTGCCAAAAGGATGACAGAGACACGGTGCCGTTTTTGCTTAAGCGGCGATATATACAGGCTTTCAGACGCGCGGCGCAGGTACTGGCGGTGCCGCACCTGCGGCGGAATCAGCGCTGCGGCGGAATGTTTTTTGGACAGTGAAGCGCAGCGAACGCGCTATCTGCTGCATCGCAATACGCTTGACAGCGCCGGATACGAAGCGTTTCTGCGCCGCTTTATAGAACCGGTCGCGTCATTTATGCAGTCAGCCGGTCTGCCGGTGCGCCGCGTGTTTGATTACGGCTGCGGGCCTGAACCGGCGCTGATTGAACTGATGCGGCGCAGTATTTTTCCCGGCGCGGACATTCGCGGCTGGGATCCTTTTTTCTTTCCGGAATGTGTGCCGTTTGACGGCGGCGCTGATCTTGTTGTCTGTCTTGAAGTTGCCGAACACTTTGAAGACGTTGACTCAGGTTTTGCAGGGCTCTGCCGCCTGTGCCGCCCGGGAGGAATTGCTGCGGTAGGCACGATGGAAGTACCCGCCGATGACGGCGCGTTTTTGTCGTGGTGGTATAAAGAAGACTGCACGCACGTGTCGTTTTATTCGCGGAAAGCGATTTCTGCAGCCGCCCGCCGCGCAGGTCTTGTACCGTGCGGGGAGAGCGCTTTGCAGTCCGACCGGCTGTTCCTGTTCGCGCGGGAGCGGGCGGAACACGGCGTGTGAGCTGCCCGTCAGGCTTGCGGGTTTGGAGTTTTGCTCCAAAACATGCAGGCGTTTTATTACGCAGTCGGCTTTTGCAGGCTGTCAAGCAGTGCCAGAATGACGCGCGCGGCTTTTCCGCGGTGAGACATGGCGTTTTTTTCCTGCGCGCTGAGTTCGGCGACCGTTTTATTGTATGCAGGCAGCAGCACCAGCGGATCATAGCCGAAACCGCCGCTGCCGCGCGCCTGCTCAATATGCGGTATCAACTCTCCTTCCATTGTTTCCTGTACAATGTAAAAGCGGTCTTGTGCAAGGCAGAGCGTCATGGCGCAGACATACCGGCATGAGCGCGGTTGTTCGTTTGATGCGGAAAGCCTGAGTTCCTGTTCAATATCCAGCAGCAAAAGGCGGTTTTGTTCCTGCTGCGAAAGCTTTGTTCCGTCTGCAAGCCCTTGACGGTGCTCCCTGCCTGCATAGCGGGCCGAATAGATACCGGGCGCTCCGCCGAGCGCATCTACACAGATGCCGGAATCATCCGCGATTACCGGTGCGCGCACCAGCTGCCACAGTGCCTGCGCCTTAATCAGGCTGTTCTGCGCAAACGAGCTGCCTGTTTCTTCAGGTTCAAAGGAAATACCTTCGTCTGCCGGTATGACTATGGTGTAGCCTGGCAGCAGTTTCGCCATTTCCTGCCGCTTATGCGCGTTGCCCGAAGCAAAATAGAGTTTTGTGTTCATGATAAAATCATAGCGTACTTTGATATATCTGGTCTATTGCTTTTTGCAGCCTGCCGCTGTGTATCAGTTCAAGATAAATATGCAGAACGCGGCGCGACGGTATATGCAGCGTGCGCATAATAGATATATCCGATGCGTTCTTTTTGAATTGCTGTATGTTTTGCAAAGTTTTATGCATCCGCGCCGTATTGTGCTGCAGCATACGGGCGGTATCAAGATACTGTTTGGTATCTTTTGGCGTGTTCTGCAATTCATTACAGGCGATAAGCCGCAGGGCGTACACGCGGACATGCATTTGATAGGTGTGGTGAAGCCGCCTGATGCGTGCCTCATTCTGTTCGCGTACGCTGTATATGGCGCTGTATATCTGGTCTTCCGTATAGTCTGTAAGCTGTACAAGCCGGTTCACGGCGGTTTTTTCGGGAACCGTGATATGTTTAAGTACAAATATCAGCAGCGCCGTCTGATACCGTTTCGAGAGCTTCCGTACGTGCAGGCAGCGGGTGCTGTCTATGTTTTCAATCGTTTCCGCAGTGCTGTACAGCGGAGCATCTTCTTCTAAAAGCTGCATTTCGTAATACAGTGTGGGGTACAGCACATACTCGCAGCGCTGTTTTTTTGTTATGGCGCGATGGTCAAGGGCGCAGCTGTACTGCATACAGCGGTCAAGATAGGTAATGAATGAACTGCGGGAAGGATCATACCTGCGTATCAGATTAGGCATATTTTCGCACAGGTGCAGCAGTATCCGGCTGCGCGTTTCCTGCGTCAGCAGGTTTTGCGCAAATATGGACGGATGCAGAAAAATGTACTCGATGATTTTATCACAAGTTTCTTTTAAAGTCAGTTTGTGCGCGGTGTATGCGCTGTAATAGTGTATAAGACGGTCGTGTCGCGGCATGGCTGTTTCTCCTTGTATGCGGAAAAAGCATACCGCGTGCCAATATACGGCTGTGTTTATGATGTATTGTGTACTGCAGAATATATAAGGAAATAGAACTTGAGCAGCCGCAGACGCGCCTCCGGTTTGGCTGTTTCTTTGTGCTGTAAATGCTTTATGCGCGGCTTTGCGCAGGCGGCGGTGTGTTTATGTTGCCGTGCCGGCATGCTGCAAACTTTTTTCAAATTCGGCGAGCAGCCGGGAAACGAGCACAGGGATAGTGCCTTCGGTACTGAGTCCGGCTGCGTTTTTGTGTCCGCCGCCGCCGAATTTCGCGGCGATGGCGCTCACGTCGAGCGTGTCGCGGGAACGCAGCCCAACCGTGCACGAGCGGTCTGTTTCCTGCCTGACAAACGCAACGGCCTCTACGCCGCTTACCGCAAGGAGCAGCTGATACAGGCTGTCGGAGTCGCGGCCTTCCTGTCCGAGCGTGCGCGTATCTTCCATCGTTTCATACGTGATAATGACTCTGCCGTTCAGTTTGCGTTCCGCGCGGTCAAGCATGAGCCCAAGCAGTTTGCGCGTGGAATACGGCTTGCCGCTTGTCATTTCATCGTATATCACGCGGGGAGACGCTCCCTGCGCGGTAAGCCGCGCCGCTGCGTGGAATATATCGGCGCTGTTTTCCGTGAGAAAGCGGAAAAAACCCGTGTCCGCTGCAAGCCCGAAAAAGAGGAGCGACGCCGTCTTTGCGTCAGGTGTTCCTACGAGCTGCTCATACAGCTGCTGAACCAGATATGCGGTCGCCGGTGAATCAGGATAGATGATTGCCGCGCTGCCTTCGGCGGCGGATGTCTTATGATGGTCGATGATAAACCGGTCATAGCGGGAAAAGTCGCAGCCCATATCGCCCAGACGCTGTATTTCAGAACAGTCTGCGATAATCAGTCCGGTACCGGAAAGTTCCTGCGCGGCAGGTTCCTGCACGGTGCGGGCAAAGCGCTGCTCATAGCGCTTGAGCTCCGGCCGCTTGAACGGCCCTGCCGATATGAGCTGAAACGGTTTGCCGCTCTTCTGGACAATCTGCGCCAATACGATGCAGCTTGAAATGCAGTCTCCGTCAGGCTCTTTATGCCCCGCGATGATAAACGAGCGGTGCGTGTTAAGAAACTGCCTGAACGCCTGTATCTGTTCTTTGGTGATTGTCGGCATGTCGTATCCTCCATGAACGCAGTCATACCGTGTGCTGACAGCTGCCTGCACACGGTGCTGGCGCCTATTGTATCGCAAGCGGCGGGCAAAAATAAAGCCCCCGCGTATAGACGGGGGCTGTGCGATGTATGTGTATTGGCATTTGTCTGCCAGAAACAACGGGGAGATCAGATATTACTGCTGCTATATATGGATATATCCGCGTCTCATCGCAAGATCAGAACGAAGAACGCCAGGTTATTGCATTAAAAGAAGCCGGTGTATCGGAAAAGAATATATACGTAGACAAACAATCCGGTAAAGATTTTAAGCGTCCGCAATACAAAAAACTCGTAAGAAAACTGAAAGCAAACGATGTGCTCTATATCAAAAGTATTGACCGTCTGGGACGCAATTATGCAGAAGGCATTGCGGCGGCTAAGGCGCGCGGAGTGCGGTTCGGGCGCGTACCCAAACCGCTGCCCGATAACTTCCACAGTATTTATCAGCAGTGGAAAAACGGAGAGCTTACCGGAACAGAAGCTGCAAAAGAGTGCCGTATGCCGCTTTCTACCGTTCGGTACCGAGCAGAGATTTATAGAGCCCCCGCGCTTACGGCTTCGGGGGCTTTTAGTACACGGCGCGCTGAACCGCGCCGGTGCGGTTAGTATTCAAGCTCTATTGATTCAAGCCCCTGCACGTCGCTGAAATCGGTGCCGCGCGGGCAGACGCCCCAGACGTGATGTGTCCTGTTCGGCGGCAGCGTGAGCATCACCGAGTGGAACTCGCCGCCTTTGGTGATAACAGTCATCAGCGGATTGATTTGCGGAGGCATGTTTCTGAATGTAAGTTTATTATTGTACCATTCTTTAGGTATTTTTACCGACGCAATGCCGTTTCCGGTGCGGGCATAGTAGATGAGATAGCCGTCCTGGTGTTCAAGCACCTTGTATACGGTTACGTTGCGGTACGACAGATCGCCCCATTTACTGTTTTCTTCGGTCTGTGCTGTCTGCGCCGTCTGCTGTTCCTGCGCCTGCGTGCCGGTGTCAGCTGCGGCAGTTTCCTGCGCCTGCGCTGCGGTGTCCTCCGGAGCGGCAGCTTCCTGTGCAGCCAGCGGCACGGCGGCAAGCAGCAGTCCGACTAATGCTATACCTGCGAATTTCTTCATAATGCAAACTCCTTTTATGCTTCTTATTGTATACGAGATTTAAATTAAAGCAAGCATAATCGCCTTAATTGTGTGCTTTCTGTTTTCGGCCTGCTGCCACACGCGGCTGTGCGGCCCTTCGATAACGGAAACGCTCACTTCTTCATCTTTTACTGCAGGCAGGCAGTGCATAAAAATAACGCGTTCGTTATGCGTGCGCGCAATGAGGCTGTCGTTTACCTGATACGGGGATAAAAGCCTGATGCGCTCTTCTTTGAGTAATTCCTCTCCCATCGAAACCCACACGTCGGTGTACACGGCGTCGGCGCCTTCGACCTGCTCAACGGAATCACTTACCGTGATGACCGCGCCTGATGCCGCCGCGAACGGCTCGCAGATATGCCTGATTTCTTCATCGGGGAACAGTTCGCGGGGGCTGATGACGGTAACGTGTACGCCCATTTTGGCGCAGATGAGCATGAGCGAGCGCGCGACATTGTTTCTGCCGTCTCCGCAGTAGACGAGCTTGAGACCGGCGAGCGTGCCGAATTCTTCTTTGAGCGTCATGATGTCTGCAAGCGCCTGCGTCGGGTGAAACTGGTCGGTAAGCCCGTTTATCACCGGCACGCCTGAATATTCGGCGAGGATGCGCGCGTGTTCCTGCGAGTAGCCGCGGAACTCAATGGCAGAAAACATCCTGCCGAGCACGCGCGCGGTGTCTTCGATAGATTCCTTGGCGCCGAGCTGAATATCCTGGTTCGATAAAAAAACCGGATGCCCGCCTTCTTCGCCGAAAGCCGTTTCAAACGAACAGCGCGTGCGCGTGGAACGCTTTTCAAACAGCAGCGCGATTGTTTTTCCGACAAAGCGCTGGTGAATTTCGCCGCGGTGCGCCTGCGCCTTAACCTCAAACGCACTGTCAAGAAACTGCGCTATTTCCTGCGGCGTATACTCTATCCAATTTAAAAGCGACCTGCCTTTGAACACGGATGCAGGCAGTTGTGTATCTGTCACTGGCCGAAACTCCTCTGCTGCGCCGCGCCTCGGAAATACCGCCGCTCCGGTTTTCCGCTGCGCCGCAGTCATGCCGCTATGGCAGTTTTGTATGTATATAGTAGCGCAACGGTATAAAAAGGTCAATTATACGTAAAATGTCGCTGCGCGCACGGGCTTGTTTTTGCCAGCCTGCGGCTGAGGGCTTTCTTTTTTTCTTTCTTATTCTCTATAATTTGTTTTTTTGGGGAGGGAGGAACCCCTCTACTCAGAAG
>DXHG01000231.1 GCA_019113455.1 Candidatus Treponema faecavium
AGAGGTTCCTCTCCCGCCCCAGAAAATCGAATTACAGAGAATAGCCCCAGCCGCAGGCTGGCAAAGACACCCCGCGGCGGCGGAAGCTATATTCATACCGCGGCATTGCGCCGATGATAAACCTGTATGATAAAACTATTTTTTCGCGGAGGAGCGGCGGCGCTGCTGCTCTGCATGGCGCACGCGCTTGCGGCACTGCCTGCAGCGCAAGCCCTCGCACAGTATCAGGAACAAACTGCCTCAGGCGCGCTCACGCTGCAGCAGGCGGCAACAGCGCTGCTCGCCGATGCCGAAAACGCCGCAAGCGCGGCTGACAGGCGCTCGCTGTACGCGGCGGCGGGCAATATGCAGGAACAAATGGGCCTTTATTCACAGGCGGTCAAGTCGTATGCCGCTGCGGCGGCAATAAACAGCGGCCCCGCAGACGGGATGCCCCGCGTTTCCGCCGAAACGCTCGTGCTCAAGGCAATCCGCTGTTCCCTTTCCATGGGCAATTATGAACAGGCGGCGCGGTTTCTCAATTCGGACGTAAAAAACTCGCGCGACGAGACGGTTATCGCGTACACAAAGCTCTATAACATCTGGAGCGCGCTCTGTCAGACAGATTCCCAGGCGCAGCTGCATGAGCCGGTCGTGCTGCTTGAATCATACGTATCAATGGATTCGATGAAAGCGGTGCAGCCTGCGATGCTGCTCACGCTTTTTTATATAACAGGCGAACAGCGCTGGAAAGACGAGCTTGCTTCCCGTTATCCCGATTCTCCCGAAGCGGCGGCGGCGGCGGGAAACGCGGACATGATTCCCACGCCGTTCTGGTTCTTTGTGCCGCGGGAAGGCGCGGCGCCCGCAGCCGCTGAGTCTCCGAACCCCGCACCGGCTGCGGCCGCGGCAGAAAGCGGTACCGGCCGACACAGAGAACACGCCGCGCGCTGGCAGCTCGGGTTTTTCAGGAACAGAGACAACGCGCAGGCGCTTTTGGACACGCTGGCTGCAAGCGGGTTTGACGCAGAAATACAGAACGAGACGCGGCAGAGCGGCACGGTCTACTACACGGTTACCGTGGAAGAAAACGCCGGCGGCGCGACGGGAGACGCGCTCAAAGCAGCTGGATTTGATTGCTATCCTCTTTTTGAATGAACAGCGGCATGGAACAAAACGGCGGAGAAGGCGCGTTCCGCAGCGAGCGCATGGACAGCGCGCACCCCAATTGGCAGACAGCGGTGCGCCGCGCGCATACGCTGTACCCGCGCAACAACGATATACGCTCGGAATTTGAGCGGGATTATACCCGTATTCTGCACTGCGGCGCATACCGCCGCCTCAAGCACAAGACGCAGGTGTTTTTTGCGCCCAAAAATGACCACGTCTGCACACGCATGGAACACGCTGCGCACGTCGCCTCGGTCAGCACGACAATCGCGAAATACCTCGGCCTTAACGAAGAGCTCACGCGGGCAATCGCACTCGGCCACGACATAGGGCACGCGCCGTTCGGCCATCATGGAGAAACATGCCTGAATACGCTGCTTGAACAGAAAGACGGCGTAAACGCGCCCAAACGCTTTTGGCATGAACGCAACAGCCTGTTTTTTGCCGACTATATCGAAACATTGCAGGACCCTGACGGCGCGCTGCAGCCTCTCAATCTTACCTACGCAGTGCGCGACGGCATTATCTGCCACTGCGGAGAGATTCACGAAACCGGCGTGCGCCCGCGCAGTGAAGAGACAGACCTCTACGGCATCAGACGCGCGGGCGCGCTGCAGCCGTACACGTGGGAAGGATGCGTCGTAAAGATAGCCGATACAGCTGCCTCTCTCGGCAGAGACATAGAAGACGCGCGCATTTACCATATTCTTGACATGGGCGCATACCGTGAGCTTAAAGAAATCGTTGCAGAAACAATCGGATTCGGGCCGCGCAGCGGGCGCGCGGTAAACACAACTGTGCTCATAAACGACCTTATTGTCGATTTATGCAGACAAAGCAGTCCTGAACGCGGTCTGTGTTTTTCGGCCCCGTACTGCGCATTTATCAGCAGGCTCAGGCAGTTCAACACCGCCAATATCTACAATCACTGGCGGCTGCGCGAATTTGAACGGTACGCCGCAAACGTGCTGCGCACCATTCACGACGCGCTGCTGCGCACGTTCCCGTTTGCCGCATCCAAAAAAATTCCTTTCTGCCTTAAGCGCTTTCCCCGCCTGCTCGAAACATTTGAAGACTGGCTTGTCTGCTGCTCCGACTACGATGAACAGGCAAAACGCACGCGCCGCTGCAGCACACCCGCCGTATTCTCTGTGCATGACGAACAGTCGTACCGCAAATGCATTATCGAATACATATCCGGCATGACAGACCAGTACGCGATACAGATATACGAAGAAATAATCAGTTTTTAGCGCATGGCGGCCTGCTGCCTGCTGTCCGCCGCTCTCCTCCAATACCGACAGCACTGTGCGGCGCAGCCGCAGTTTTATGCATAAAACCTCTTGATTTAAAAGACGCATACCGAGTATATGTGATTCTTACAAAGAGGTTTTGTATGGCTCAAACTGGACAAAAGACTGCCGCAGTGCGCGGTGCAAAAGACATGACGCAGGGCAGTCCGTTTAAGCTCATTTTCTTTTATTCGATTCCGCTGCTGCTCGGAAACCTGTTTCAGCAGATGTACAGCATGGCAGACACTATCATTGTCGGCAAGCTCCTCGGCACAAACGCGCTCGCAGCCGTCGGCACAACCGGCCCAATGAACTTTCTCGTGCTCGGGTTTGTGATGGGCGTTACGTCAGGCTTTGCCGTCGTTACCGCACAGCGTTTCGGCGCAAAGGACGAAAACGGCGTGCGCCGCTCCGTCGCGATGAATATCATGCTCTGCATCATTATCGGCCTCTTGTGCATGGTCGCGTCGCTCGGCACGGCGCGTTTTATCCTGCGGCTCATCAACACGCCGCTTGAAATATTCGATGACGCGGCAGAATACATTATCATCATCTATATAGGCATACCGGCGACAATGCTTTACAACGCGACCGCCTGCATCCTGCGCGCGCTTGGAGACAGCAAATCGCCGCTGTACTTTCTGATTATCGCGTCCGTGCTCAACATCGTACTTGATATCGTGCTCATACTCAATTTCAATATGGGTGTGGCGGGAGCGGCGTGGGCGACGGTTATTTCGCAGGCATTTGCCGGCGTTGTCTCGCTCGTGTACATGGCGCTCCGGTTCCCGATTCTCCGCGTGCGCCGCAGGGATTTCGCGTGGGACCTGTGGTTTGCGTGGCAGCACTTAAAAATAGGGCTTCCCATGGCGTTTCAGTTTTCCATAACCGCGATAGGCGTTATTATCCTGCAGGGGGCGCTCAACGTGTTCGGCCCGGTAAAGATAGCGGCGTACACGGCGGCGCAGAAAGTAGAGCAGCTCGTAACCGCGGCTGCCTCTACATTCGGCGTTACAATGGCAAACTACGCAGGGCAGAACCTCGGTGCGCGCAATATCGCGCGCATCAGAGACGGCACGATGAAATGCTCGCTGCTTTCCGTGCTGTTCTCGTTTTTCGCGATGTGTATCGTGTTCATTTTCCCCGACGCGCTTACAAGCCTCTTTGTCAAAGGCTCCCAGCCGGAAGTTATCGCGGCCTCGCGCACGTATCTGCATATCTGCGGCACATTCTTTCCCGTACTGTTCCTGCTTTTTATCTACCGCAACGTGCTCCAGAGCATTGGCCGCGGCTTTATGCCGCTCATGGCGGGCGTTGCCGAGCTTGCCGCGCGCACTATTGCGTCATACACGCTGCCCGGCATATTCGGCTACACCGGCATATGCATCGCAGGCCCGCTTGCATGGATAGCGGCGACCGTTCCGCTCGCGATTGCGTATTTTGTGATTATCAAGGATTTTAAGATAGAAGGAGCATAACCGCGCCGCGCGGGATGCGGTGCTAAATGCGGTGCATTGCGGAAAACACGCGCTCGTGCATGATGTTGATGTCTACGGCCATCTCGTCTCCGAGCGCGTTCATCGCGGCGCGCAGCTCACCTATCGCAATATCGGCGCCGCTGAGCTCAACCATCATCATCATCACAAAATTGCCCGAAAGGATAGTCTGGCTGATGTCGGCGATATTGATGCCGTGCACGGCAAGAAACGCGCTCACGCGGGAAATAATGCCCACCTGATCAGAACCGACAACCGTAATAATCGCGCGCATGGGCAGCGCGCCGTTTGTTTCACAAGCACTCATGCGGCTATCATAGCCTATTTGACAAACGCGATGCAAGGCAGGAACATCGCTTCTGCGCCGCGGCGTTTGCACTGCACACAGTCTTGCCGCTGCCGGTTCCCCGCCCTGCTACAGGTTCTCAGCATCACGGAACGCGCGCCGTATAAGCCGCACGCCGCGTACGAACGCGGCAGGAGAACCTGCAAACACAAGCCTGTCGAATATTAAACGCAGTATATAGCCTGTATAGTTGTACTTTTTTGTATAAGCGGGGTATGTCCTGCACATATAGAGCGAATTGCGCACTATATAGTACAGCCTGAAATCATTGTGATTGTTTCTGTGCGGAAAAAACGTTCGGCGTCCATATACGGCGCGTAAGACAGTATGTTTTCTGCGGGATGCTCTACGCTTTCAGGGTTATACCACACAACAACTGCGCATAATTTCATGCTGTTCTCCTTCAAAACAATGCATACAGGACTTCGTGTTCTTTCTGAACGAACCCTCAGCTGCAGACGCACATAGTATATGCGTGCAATACCAGGTTGTCAACGAAGCAGCAGCTGTTTGTCTGAGAGGACGCTCTAGCAACGCCGCGGCGTATCGTATATACTTGCAGCCATGAACACAATACACGCAATGATGCGTCTCAAAGAATCCGCGGCGCACAACGGCCCGCTCTGCGTCGGGCTTGACACCGACCCGTCCTATCTGCCTGCACGGATAGCGGCGCAGTTTGACTCGCCCGCGCAGGCCGTGCTTGCGTACAACACCGCTATACTCAGCCGCATACGGGGAGCCGCTGCGTGCTGCAAAGTACAGATAGCCTACTACGAGGCGCTCGGCGCTGCAGGCCTTGCCGCGTACGCCAAAACGCTTGCTGCCGTAAAAGCTGCCGGACTGCCGGTAATTGCCGATGTCAAGCGCGGCGACATAGCCGCTTCCGCGGCGGCGTACGCCAAGGCGCATTTTTCAGGCGATTTTGAAGCGGACATCATCACGGTCAATCCGTATATGGGGTTCGATACGCTTGAGCCGTTTTCCGCGTACGCGCATCCCGAACACGGCGCAAAAGGCATGTTCGTACTGCTGCGCACGTCAAACCCCGGCATGAACGACATAGAAAAACTTGAGCTTGCACACGGAGGCACTGTCATAGACGCTGTCGGAAACGAACTCAACCGGCTTGCACAGCAGTTTGCCGCGCTGTATCCCACACAGACGTGCTCGCCGATAGGCGCCGTTGTCGGCTGTACACAAGAATCTGACGCGCGTCAGCTGCGCAATGCATATCCCGATATATTTTTTCTTATTCCCGGCTACGGCGCGCAGGGAGGCCAGGCGCGCACGGCGGCGGCGCTCCTTGACAAAGCGGGCGGCACGGTCAATTCCTCTCGCGGCATTTTAACCGCATGGAAAAAAGACGCACGCCTTATGCAGAAGGAAGAACAGGGAACTCTCACGCTTGACGATATAGCCGACGCTGCGGCGGCCGAAGCCCTGCACGCAAAGCAGGAATTGCTTTCTGCTGCGGCAGACTGCGGACAGCGCGTATGACAGAACACGTGCACGGCACAGAACGCGCCTGTACGGCGCACAAGCCCGCGCCAGCATACTGCGGCGAAGGTATCGTTACAGAAACGGTGCATGACCGCGGCATCTGCCGCGTTTCCGTTTCGTTACGCCCCGCACAAGGCGCACTGCCGGTTCCCGGCCAGTTTTACATGCTCCGCGCGCGGCCCTCAGGAGTGCTCCTCGGCCGTCCAATCAGCCTGTTTTTCAGGGAAACACGAGCAGACGGCACGCTTGTGCTTTCGTTTCTCATACTGCCGAAAGGAACGGGCACGCAGGAACTGTGCACTGCGTCGGCAGTAACGCTTTTCGGCCCGCTGGGCAACTCGTTTCCCGATCCGCGCGGGCTTTTTCCCGATAAACCGCAGCCGCGGCTGCTGCTTATCGGCGGCGGCATCGGCATTGCACCGCCTGCGGGGTTTGCAGCGCTCCTTGCACCGCAGACGTATGATTTTTACGCATGCTTTAAGGCGCACGCATACGGCACAGAGCATCTCCGCGCACAAAAGCTCGTCATCGCAGCAGAAGACGGCAGCAGCGGCGTCAAGGGTATGCTCAGCGACGTGCTTTGCACAGACGATGTACGCGGATACGACGCCGTGTACGCGTGCGGGCCCGAACCAATGCTTGAGTATGTGCAGCGCATCTGCCGCGAAAGCGGCGTTCCCTGCTGGCTTTCCGTTGAATCGCGCATGGCGTGCGGAACAGGCGCCTGCCTCGGCTGCACCATACGCACGGCAGAGGGCAGCCGCCACGTGTGTACTGATGGGCCGGTGTTTCCCGCGCACACGCTTGTGTTTCCTTTACAGCAGGCGGCGGCGCGCGGTTATGAGCTGCACGAACCGGCGGAGAATCCCGATTTGTCCGTAACGATTGCGGGCGTGCGCTTTGCCAATCCGGTCATCGCCGCGTCAGGCACGTTCGGCTACGGCACGGAATACGGCGCATTTATCGACGCTGCACGCCTTGGCGGCATATGCTCAAAAGGCCTCACGCTGCACCCGAGAACCGGCAGCACCGGCATCAGGCTGCACGAAACGCCCGCCGGGCTTATCAACTCAATCGGGCTTGAAAACCCCGGCATACCGCACTTTATCGCGCACGAACTGCCGCCGATGCTTGAGACCGGCACAGTCGTTATCGCAAACCTTTCAGGCTCGTCGCTTGAAGAATACGCAGAAGGCGCGCGGCTCCTTGATGATACTGCCGTCAGTATGATAGAGCTTAATATCTCGTGCCCCAACGTTAAGGCAGGCGGCATGGCGTTTGGGCTTGCGCCTGAGGCTGCGGCGCAGGCAGTCAGGGCGGTGCGCCGCGCAACTGCAAAGCCGCTTATCGTAAAGCTCTCTCCCAACGCCCCGGATCTCTGCGCCGTAGCCCGCGCGGCGCTCGGCGAAGGCGCAGACGCGCTCAGCCTTGTGAATACGTTTCAGGCGATGGCAATAGATATAGAAAGCGGGCGGCCGGTGTTTGACAATATCCGCGCGGGCCTTTCAGGACCGGCGGTTATGCCGATTGCGCTCCGCATGGTATATGACGTGGTGCAGATGATGAACACGCTTGCCCCCAAAGACCGTATCCCCGTTATCGGCTTAGGCGGCATCGGCACATGGCAGGACGCCATAGCGTTTATCATGGCGGGAGCGCACGCCGTGCAGGTGGGAGCCGCGACGTTCGCAAATCCGCGCTGCATGACTGATATT
>DXHG01000232.1 GCA_019113455.1 Candidatus Treponema faecavium
TTCCACACGCACGCGCAGCCCCCGTGCGGCAGTTTTATCAAACGTAAAAGACACCGGCACAGCGCCGCCGGAGGCCGAAAGCGAAAAACGCAATTCTCCCAGCACCGAATGAGAGTACAGATTTGCCTGCACCGCCTGCAGCTTCAGCACCTGCTGTGCGTACGTGCACGAAAGCAGCACAAACGAAAATGAATAAAACCCAGCCGCCCTGAACGGCACCGTAATTCTGCGGTGTATTTCTTCATTTTCAGTATATAAGATAAGCGGCTTTATACTGCCGTCTTTGAATTTAAGACCTACTACCAGTTCACTCACGCAGCACCTCGGAATGACGTTTTAGTATAGTATGATTGTATTAGTAAAAACAGCAAAAAGTCAACAGCAAACAAGTTACGCCCCCAGCCGGCATACAATAGATATATGATGGAATACCAGACACAAACAGCCGCCGTACACCCAGTTTTACCGGTGCATATCATTTCCCAATGGCAAAATTTACATTTGCCATTTATCAGACATGAATTTTGCCGATGGCCAGCGGCGCACTTGCCGATTGCAAATTTTCAGTTTGCCGACGGCAAAGTAAAAGTTTGCAATCGGCAAGTGTCTCGCTGGCCGACGGCAAAATTCTTACCGGATAAACGGCAAATTTTTATTTTGCCATCGGCAAATTTTTTATTTGCAAGCGGGAAATATGTCAGTTTGTTATGCCGCTGATACGTTCATACGGGCACTGTCTGCAAGCTTTTGGAGTATGCTGGAGGAGCGGGGCACGCGTGTCGTTTCGCTCCAAGCTATGAGAAGACCACAGGTCTGCGGCAGGAATAACGCCTCTGAAGCGCACAGTTTTGCGAAAGCAAAACTGTGCGCGCAGGTGCCTCTTTTTCCCCGGAAAAGAAAAATAAGACAGGGTGTACACGCACAAGATTTCTGCACTGATGTCCTGAATCACACAGCGCTTGCATATCTCAGGCATTTTCCGCATTATATGTATATGAATTCCTTTGTCCGCTTTTTTGCCAGACGCGCCGTCTGCGCAGCAGCAGCCGTCTGCGCCGGTACTGCCGCGGTCAGCGCTGACGACAGTATTCCGATTTTAAAAGAAATACAGGCTTCAGCCGTATCGGCTACTGAAATCACCGTAACGTGGGAGCTGCCGTCTCCCCTTCCTTCAGGCAACAACGCCATCCAGGAGATATGGCTCTACCGCGACACTAAGCCCATATCACAGCGCAGCAGTCTTGCATCGCTTGAACCTGTCGCCAGGCTTCCGCCCGGAGACACTGCGTACACAGACACCGTTGCGGAGTATACCGAATACTATTACGCGCTTACCGTGCTCACGGCGGACAATTTTCAGTACGATATTATATTGCCTGCAATAAACGCTACGGCGGCAGGTGTGCGGCCCGGGCATCATATTACCGAAACGCAGACGGCGCGGGACACAGACGAACTGCCCGTTATTGACGGCATACGGGGAACGCCGCTGCCATTTCTCGATCTGCTTCCCAATCAGACGCGCACGCCCGCGCCGTTCGATGACGGCACGCTTGCGGCTGCCGCAGCGCTTGCGCGCACAGAAACGCCGGATACAGGCAGACGCATGGAACCGCATGTCTTTGCAGAAGAACAGGCGGCAGACAGCACCGGGGACGATTATCTGCTGCGCCAGATTATAGAAGAAACATTTGCGCGCGGCGACTATGCCGGCGCAAACGAACGCCTTACGGAATTCCTTACCCTGAACAGGACGGCGCAGACGACAGCGCGCGCCTATTTCTACATCGCGCAGAGCTTATACTTTATACAGGATTACCGGCACGCGCTCACATACTTTTTGCAGATAGAAGATACATTCCCCGATATTGCTCCCCAATGGATACATTCAGCGCTCGCGCTCTATCAGCTGCCGGATTCCGGCACGGGTGCATAGAAGAGAAAAGCCGTATGCCGATACCAAATTATCACACGCACACGGCGCTGTGCGGACATGCGGACGGTATGCCCGCAGATTATCTGGAGCAGGCGGTGCGCGGAGGCTGCTCAGCGCTGGGTTTTTCGGATCACTGCCCGTACCCCGCCGATGAATACGACACGTGGCCCAATATGCGGATGCACGCCGCAGAGGCGCCGCAGTATATCGCCGCCGTCAGGCAGGCAGCGGCGCAGGCGCCGTTTCCCGTATACGCGGGCTTTGAATGTGAGTACGCGCCCCGCTACGAATCGTGGTACCGCGACACGCTGCTCGGCGAGTTCGGCGCGCACTACCTCGTGCTTGGACAGCATTGGCTGCCGTCCGGCCGCAGCATGACCTACGCGCCGGAGCTTACCGAACCGGCTGACATACGCGCGTATTTTGCGCTGACTATCAGGGCAATGCAGACAGGGCTGTTTGCGTTTCTTGCGCATCCGGACATTATCATGGCTGACGGGCGCAGCTGGAACGATGAGCTTGGCGCGCTTTTCAGCGATCTTATAGACGCTGCCATGGGCTGTCATATGCCGCTTGAAATAAACGGATACGGGCTTGTAAAGCAGGCGGTGCGCTCTTCGCACGGCAGCCGCCAGCCGTATCCGGTCGATCAGTTCTGGCAGCTTGCCGCAGACAAGCACGCCGAAGTTATCTGCAATTCTGACGCGCACACGAGCGCCGCCGTTATCGAAAACGCTCACAGGGCGCGCCGATACGCGGCGCGTTTCGGCATAACGCCGATTGAATCGCTACGGCTTGCAGAATAGTTCAGGATGCTCGTGGCGCTCGTGGTCTATTTCAAGAATCTCGCGGTTTAAGAACACGGAAAGTACTGTGCGCAGCACGACAATACCGGCAAGCACAATCAGTTCTTTGTACCCGGGCTCAACAATCGTTTTGATAATATCGGCCGCAATTAAAAGCTCAAGACTGAACAGCAGGTACGCGCCCAAGTCGGCGCGCAGCACGCGCAAAAGCTGCACATTGAATTTGCCGTGCAGGCGCTGTGTCTCAAGCCGCACGAACTCAACCGCCGCAATGCAGGTGCCGTACACAACGACGGCAAGGCTCACGATGCTTATTACAACGGCAATCTGTTCAAGAACAAAGTGCATTATGCTTCCCCTTCAGGGATAAGCCCCGCAACCATAAATTCATTGGGAATACGGGCGGGGCGGCCTTCATGCGTAACGGATGCCCACGTTACATCTGCTTCCGCGCAGACAGAGCCGTCTTCCTTATAAATCCGCTGATGGAATGTTCCCGTAACGTTCCTGAGCTTGACCGGCTCTGTTTCAATGTAGAGCGTGTCGTCAAGAAACGCCGAGCTCTTGTAGTGTATATCGATATGCGTCACATACAGATAATAGCCGCCGGCTATCAGCTCTTTATACTTAAATCCCGCCTTATGCAGGAATTCCATGCGCCCGTATTCAAGGTAGTTCAAATACACCGCGTTGTTTACGTGGCCGTATGAATCGCACTCATACGTGCGCACCCGATGTTCCGCTGTCTGTTTCATGCGTTCATTATAACCGGCATACCGTTCATTGACTAGACAGACAGATTATTATACAAATACAGTATGATCGGCTTTTTTCTGAAAAAGAACTTTTTTGACGGCTGGGACAATTTGTTTTTACTGGCAGGCGTCAACATTATCATCGTTTTTTTTGCAATCGGCATTTTTTATGCGGCAAGCGTCATGATTGCGCTCCCCTGGCTGTTTGCCGCCGTTCTGTTTGCGGCTGTGCCGCTCCTGTGCATCCTTGTGTTCGCATTCGGAAAAAGCGCCGTATCACTTGCTAATTACAAATCGGTTACGTTCCGCGAATGTTTTTCAGCGATCAAAGACGTCTGGCGCGATGCCGTACTGTTCGGTATTGTCTGCGATCTTCTGGTGCTGTTCGCGTCAGTCAGTATTCCGTTCTACATCCGCATGAACACCATCACCGGAACGTTTTTATCCGCGCTGTCGTTCTGGATTCTGCTTATCGCCGTACTGTCGCTGCAATGGTTTATCCCGCTGCACTACCTGCTGCCGAACGATTCTTTTCTGAAAACGCTCAGGAAATGCTTTGTCATTTTCTTTGACAATACGGGCTTTTCCCTCTTCATTTGGCTGTATACGCTGCTGCTGTGGGCGCTCTCGCTCGCGGTGTTTTTTATTGCGCCGTCAGTCTGCGGCGTTGTGCTCGCACAGACAAACGCCCTGCGGCTGCGCATGTACAAATACGACTGGATGGAACAGCACCCGGAACTTTCTCCAAAAGAAGCACGCGCCCAGATACCGTGGGAAGAACTTATCGCCGAAGACAGGGAAACCGTTGGCCCGCGCACGCTTAAAAACCTTATTTTTCCGTGGAAATAGTCTGAGCGCTGTTTTTCCCGCCGCCGGCAAAGATGCGCCAGCGCGCAGGCTCAGGCACCTCAAACGACAGGCGCCCGCCGCCAAACGGGTGTGTAAATACAAGCGAGCGCGCGTGCAGGCACAGCCGTCCGTCTGGATTGCTGCGCGCATGGTACACGGTATCTCCTGCAACAGGCATACAAAACGACGCAAGGTGCGCCCTTATTTGATTCTTTCTTCCCGTCTCAAGCTCGCACTCAAGCAGCGCATACCGGCTGCCGCGGCAGAGTACGCGGTAGCGCGTGAGCGCCGAAAGCGCGCCGCGTATGTGAGCCGCGTCCCTGCCCCGCGGCACGTAGGCGTGATGCGCCGCGTTTATGCAGAGCGGGCGGTCTATGGCGCCGCTTTGCGCAAGCGGGAACGGCACGCCTGCAGGCACCTCGCACAGCGCCCGGTAGCGGCGCTCAAGCACCAGCTGCTGCCAGCCAGCCATCAGCCGCTTTTTTGCCTCTGCCGTCAGCGCAAACAGCAGTACGCCTGACGTGCCGCGGTCAAGCCGGTGCACAACGGCCGGCCGCTGCATCTTTGACACACGGCCGCGTCTGCGGCGCAGTTCAAAGAGCATATCAACGGCCGTGCGCCCGCGTGAACCCGGATACGACACCGTCAGCAGGCCTGCCGGCTTATACACAACCGCGAGATGTTCATCTTCGTATAAGATGTCCAGCCGCCGCGTTTCAGCCTTATTTCTGCGAGAGGTTTCGCCCATAGAGCTCGCTCACGCGGCGCAGCCACTGAATTTGTTCCGCGCAGTCAAGCATACCGCTTTCCATGCGCCAAATCCAGTTTTTGCCGTCTGACGTTGACGGCGTATTGATGCGCCCCTCGTCCCCAATACCGAACAAATCCTGCAGCGGAATAACGGCAAAGCGCGCGCACGACGCAAGCGCCGTCTGCACCAGGCGGCGGCACAGCTCACGGCGCGGAAACAGCGCTCCCGGCCCGCCGATATATTCGCTGATAAGCGCAATTTCTTCATCACAGGCGCGGTCAAGCCACCCCTGCATCGTCTGATTGTCGTGCGTGCCGGTATAGACAACACAGTTAGGCACATACATGTGCGGCAGGAACAGGTTTGTCATGCCGTCCTGCCCAGCCTCGTTCATGTCAAACGCAAACTGCAGTATCTTCATGCCGGGAAATTCAAAATCATCACGCAGCTCGCGCACACCGTCCGTGATAAGCCCCAGATCCTCGGCGATAATGGGAATATCACCGAGCGCGTCCTTAATCGAGTTGAACAGCGCGTGCTTAGGCCCCGGCTCCCATCTGCCGTTTACTGCCGTATCTTCCCCGGCGGGCACCGACCAGTACGCCTCAAACCCGCGGAAATGATCGATACGCACATAGTCGACAAGCGAGAGTACATGACGGATACGGTCAATCCACCACATGTAGTTGGTTTTGCGCATCGCATCCCAGTCATAGAGCGGATTGCCCCACAGCTGGCCGGTCGCGCTGAAATAATCGGGCGGCACGCCCGCAACAGCTGACGGCTGTCCGTTTTCGTCAAGCTGGAACAGCGGCTGATGCGACCACACGTCTGCAGAATCAGGCGCCACGAATATCGGAATATCGCCGATAATGCACACGCCGTTTTCATTCGCATAATTTTTAAGCGCCGCCCACTGTGTAAAAAAGAAAAACTGTATTACCTTGTATGCGTCTATTTCGGCCGTGTGTGCGGCGCGCCACGATTCGAGCGCCTGACTGTCATGTGCGGCAAGTTCTTTGGGCCAG
Organism: Candidatus Treponema faecavium; assembly: GCA_019113455.1. Taxonomy (GTDB): domain Bacteria; phylum Spirochaetota; class Spirochaetia; order Treponematales; family Treponemataceae; genus Treponema_G; species Treponema_G faecavium. The sequence goes on from DXHG01000232.1 coordinate 6,126, forward strand.
TAATTGTTCCACCGTGCGCCGGACACGCCTTCTTTGCGCGCCTGTTCGTCGTACACGTCCTTTATGCTCATAAACAGCGCGTAGTCGTCAAGCCAAAACAAATCGTGATCGTGCATAAAATCGCGGTACAGCCGCATATCGTCTGCCGATGCCGTTTTAAGGAACGAGGCAGCAATCGAACGCAGCAGCGGGAGCTTCCACCACACAACGGCGCCGAAATCGACATTTCCTTCTATATGAATATAGTCAGGCGGCGCCGTATCGACGGCTCCTGTCCATCCGCGTTCTGCAAGCATATCGATATCGATAAGCAGCGGGTTTCCCGCAAATGTGGAAAACGACGCGTACGGGGAATCACCATATCCCGTCGGACCAAGCGGCAGTATCTGCCACAGCGACTGCCTGGCCGCTTTAAGCATATCGACAAAACGGTACGCCTGTTTTCCGACCGTACCGATGCCAGGCGTACCGGGCAGACACGTCGGATGCAGCAGCACGCCGCTGAGACGGCGCGATGTGTCTTGAGTTTCCATAGTAACCTGCTCCTCTGACTGCAAAAAATATATCTGACTATAACACAGCAGGCTGTTTTTCTCAAGTTTTCCCCGGACGTACCGTCCGCTGCAGCGGCATTTACTTTGCACGCTGCGTGTGCGGCGGAGGTTTGCAGGTTCCCTGCGGAAAGTTTCTGCGTTTGCATGCGCTGAGTTTTTCGTTTATGCGGCATGTTATTGGCCGTTTATCCGGCAGGAATTTTGCCGCTGATCAGGGAGATATTTGCCAACGGCAGGCGCAAAACGGCCGATTGCAAATGACTCTCTTGCCGTCGGCAACCGGTTCACTTCTCAATTGCCAGCGGACCCGCCGGCCGTCGGCCAGTTTCGTGTTTTTCCGGCGGCTCATTTCGCACAGACCGCCAGTCGTCCGCATTACGGCAGGATTCCGTAACCCCCGCTGCTTTGCACCGCGTGCGGATCATTGTATTTTTGCCCGTGTCTGTGATATGGTACACAGTATGAAAAAGCATTTTCTGATACCGGCGCTGTTTTTGTGCGCCGCGGCGGCACTGCTGACCGTTTCATGTTCAAAACTCATGGGATACAGCGTCGTGCTGTGGACGGATCCTGAAAAGAATCTTTCGGACGGCGACATTGTCCCCGTATATATTAAATCGAATATTTCCCAGACATACGTTATCAGCGCAGG
>DXHG01000233.1 GCA_019113455.1 Candidatus Treponema faecavium
CTACTGCCCGAGGCTGCAAGCATGATTGTGCGCGAGGGCCGCGGCCGCGTAAAGTGCTATACGTCGCATGAAACATGGTTCGGCATGACGTATCCTGAAGACCGCGCGCTCGTAAAAGAAGAAATCGCCAAGAAAATAACGGCCGGCTATTATCCTGAAACGCTGTGGGAGCGCTGACGGCGCGTGCGAAAATAAAAAAAACGCTGCCTGCATTGCCGCGGGCAGCGTTTTTTATGGTGTTATTTCTTTTCCTGTATCTTGTCTTTTTCTTTTTTTACCTTCTGGTCAAGCACGTCCATGAGCTTGTTCAGGCCAGCGGCAAACTCATAGTCTTCTGACGTAACGTGAGCCGTGGCTCCCCAGCGGAAATTGATCGTGCAGTCAAAAATATATTTTTTGTCTTCTTTTACGCGAAGAATAAAATCAACAATGAGCTCATCCGCGTACTTGATGCGCTCCAGTTTTTTATTTATCAGATCCTGCTGATCTTTTTCAAAATCAAATCCCACCGCGCTGATCGATGTTGTCATATAAACCTCCTGGTGCTGCCGCGCCGGTTACGGGCGGACAGAATAGTTTGTTGTGATACTTTAAGTATACCCGCTCTTCGGCAAAAAGCAAGCCTATCTTTTAAATGAAGAGTCTATTTGCAGCTCGGCGCGGTATTTTGCGACGGTGCGGCGCGCTATTTTGACGCCGCGGCGCTCGAGCATATCGGCAAGGCGCGCGTCTGAAAGCGGTTTGCCGTGATTGCCGTGTTCGTATTCTTCTATAATCTGCTTGAGGATGAGCTTTACGGATTCTTTGGAAAGCCCGCGCGCGTCGGCTGCTGCGGGAACGGCCGCGTCCGTGCTGTTTGCCGCCTCGGCGGCGGGACGGCAAACGGCAATGCGCGATGAAAAAAAGTATTTTAATTCAAACACGCCGCGGCTGCACGAAAGCCATTTGCCGTTTACGGCGCGCGACACGGTTGTCTCATGCACGCCTGCCATGTCTGCAATTTCCTGCTGTGTCAGCGGCGCAAGATACAGCGGCCCCTTCTCAAAGAACTGCTGCTGCCGGTCTGCAATCGCCTGCGCAATGCGCGTGATTGTCTGCGTGCGCTGTTCCACCGCGGAAACGACTGCCTGCGCCTGCATGACTGACTGTTTGAGCGCGCGCCGCTGTTCCGCGCTGTTTTCGTCTTTGCGCGTGTCCTGTAAAAAAGACACAAAATCAGGCGCTACGGCAATTTCGGGCAGCGCTCCCTGTACAGGAAGTACGACATAGCGGAACGCCTCGTGCGCCGCGCTGTATACGACGGGCATTTTAGGCTCGCCGTTCTCCCACGTCTCTTCGTTCTGCACGTCTGCCTCGTCTGCCGCCGGCAGGCGCTCAACGCGCACGTCGGGCGCAATATACTGTACGGTATTGCCGAACTGGCGCGCGGGATACGGGTCAAGGCTTTGGATAAACTGTCTGGCGCTTTCTATGTCCGCGTCCGATGACGTTCCGGCAAGCTCCGGATCAAGGCGCGCAAGCTGTCTGCGTACTGCCGCGGTTTTGGGATACGAAAGCAGATCAAGGTGTCCGTCAAGAAAAAAAGAAACGAGCGGCGATGTATTGCCCGTGCGCGCCGCCTGCACTTTGAGGCTTTCCTGCGTGTCGGAGACGCCGATGCCGCTTGGGTCAAGCGACTGCACCGTGCGCAGGCACTCGTCAAGCAGTGCCGGTGTTTCTCCGCCGCGCAGCAGTTCCTGCGGCGCGGCTTCGTGAAATCCCCTTGCGTCGAGGTTCTGTATGATGCGCGTGCACAGGCTGTTGTGCGCCGCGTCGAGCGGGAGCAGCGCAAGCTGCGCCAAAAGAGAATCCTGCAATGACGGCTCAGGAGCGGGTCTGCTTTCGATAAACGACTGGAACAGGCTGCTTTGTTCGTCTGCCGCCGGCGCTGAAACTGAGCGCTCCGTCTGTTCCGTGCGGCGCGGCGCGGCCGCGACGGAAAGCGCGCCGTCTTCAAAGCGGTCCGCCTGTATTTCAAGCGCCGGATTTTTTTCTGCCTGTTCGTATAAATAGTCGCGCAGCTCGGCGGCAGGCATTGTCATGACAGAAAGAGACTGGAGCATCTGCGGCGTAAGCTGCATCTGCTGCTTCATCTGCTGTGTGTGTTCCATGTTCAGCGGCATATGCGTATTGTAGCATAAATGGCGCGCAAACGGTATACTGACGGCATGAACGCACTGCATGAATATGGGATTCAGGCGGCTCCGCTGGTGCTGCCTGCGCCCGGAATCGATATGACCGCCTGGGCGGTGATTGCCTGCGACCAGTACACGCAGGACGCGGACTATTGGCGGCGCGCGGAAGCCGCCGCGGAAGGCAGACCGTCTGCGCTGAACCTGATACTGCCTGAAGTTTATCTGAATGCACCTGACCGGCATGAACGCATACGCCGTATTCACGAGACGATGCGGCAGTATCTTGCTGACGGCGTGCTTGTGCAGACGGAACCGTGCTTTATGTATATTGAGCGGACTACCGCGTACGGCAGGACGCGCCGCGGGCTTATTGCCTGCATAGACCTCGATGCCTATGACTGGAAGCCTGAGAGCGCGGCGCTGATACGCGCGACGGAAGAGACGATTGCGGCGCGGCTGCCGCCGCGCATGGATGTGCGGCGCGGCGCGGCGCTTGAGCTTCCGCATATTATGCTTTTAGCAGACGATGCGGATGACGCGCTGATGCAGGCGGCAAAAGAGACGGCGCAGGGAGAGCCTCCTGTGTATGACGCCGAACTCATGCTGAACGGCGGGCATATC
>DXHG01000234.1 GCA_019113455.1 Candidatus Treponema faecavium
CGCGCGAGCGCGCGTCCGGGCGCATCCCGCCTCTTCTCGCGCCTGAAAAACTGTTTTCCATATTCTCCGCCTGATCCGCAGACGAGGAGTGATGAGCATATACTTCCAATAATACTTTGCGCACCATATCAAGGGAAATATGAGCCTGTTCAAAATACTGCCATGCAAGACTGTGTTCTTCACGCACGGCGGCTATGAGCAGATGCTCTGTACCAACATATTCTTTACGGAATGTCCGGGACTCTACGGCAGCCCCATTCAGAAGCGTGCTTAACCGGCGCGAAAGCGGCAGTTCCGAAAAATACTGCGGAACCGTCTGCACCGGAAGGCTTTGCTCAAGCGCTAACTGAAACGACAATACATTTATATGCAGCTGTTTAAGCAGTATAAAGCCTAAGCTGTCAGCCATTTTCAGCATTGAAAGCAATACATGTTCCGGAAGCATTTCTTCATTGCCGCGCTTGAGCGCTTCCTGCTGTGCAAACGTACCGATCAATTTTTGTGCGCGGGGAGATAAACCTTTCATACTATATAAATACCTGTTCCTTTTTACGATATTGTTCTTCTGTATGCCGATTTTGCGCTATTATCCGGCAAGCTGTACAGATTCCAAAGATTCCTGGAGGATAAGACAGCGCAGACGGTTGACTTTTAATTCCGCCGATTTTACCACATCGTCTTCAAACACAAACGAACCGGCCTTATCAAGAAAACGCACATGCGCATCCCGAATCCTGAACAGCAGCGCATGAAGATCACATACCCTGACGCCGGTCAGCAGTCCCGTATCAATGCCGAGCAGTATATGCGAAAGCAGCGCAATCGCGTCGCTGCACGCAATAAGCCGGCTGAATTTAAATCCTGCAAACGCCTTGTATACCGTATCTTTTAACACGGTAGGCTGATTTTCCCGCAGTTCCTGACGCGCTCGCCGTTCCTGTTCAACAAGCCGCAGAACATGCGCAGAAAAAGACGCTAACTGATCAAATTCCGTTCCTTCAAGCGCGGCGTTTGACGATATATCATAAAACGCCCCTACTGCGCCGCCGTCAGCCAGTCCGGCACCGAAACTCGCCTTTACAGAGAGCCCCGCAGAAAACAGCGAATCAAACTCCGCAGGGACTTTGCCCAAGGCAGCAATCGCCGGCAAATGCGCGCGCGCGGACATTTTCATACCGCTTCCCGCATCGCGCAGCGCTGCGGTCAAAAAACCAAAATCATATGACGCGGCAAACTGCAGATGCTCCTGCAGGCTATTGTCAATCTCACGGCATATATCATAAACAGATTCTCCGGCAAGACCGGCCATAACACCAATCACGTGCATATGATCACGGCAATTCACCTGACATACCAGCTGCCCGTCATCCCGCACAACCAAACCTGAAGGCACCGGCTCTTCTGAATCTTCCCCGCCAAGCAGGAGCGGAGAATCAGGCAGCAGACAGCGCTCGGCAAGCACCAGTTTGCCAAGCTCGTCAAGCCGATCCGTAGCAACAGCCTGAAACCGCTCCGGTTCCGCCATCTTCGCAAACGCATCAAATACCAGAGACTGAACGCGGCTGCGTTCATCTTCTGAGCTTTTCGCAGGAAACGGGAAACTTGCCAAGTTGCGCGCCAGCCGGACGCGGGTTGACAGTATTACATCATCATCCTGCCCCGGATGCGCATACCACACGTCGTTTGAATCAAATGTATCAGGATGACTGCTCACCGCAGCCTCCCCGTTCATTCTCCGCTGAATAGCTTTCTGCAGAACCGTCAGCGACAGCGCATTTTTCCAATGCCTTTAACCGATCCCGATACAGCGCCGCCTTTTCATAATCTTCATTCGCCACCGATTCTTCAAGCTTTGTCCGAAGCCATATTCTGTCCGTAAGCGCGGAGCGAAAATGAGCAAGCCGCTTTGGCAGTGTTCCCGCATATACTCCGCTGATGCCTTCCTGCTGCAAAAAACTCTGAATCTCAGCGGTAAAAATACTGTAGCACTCCGGACATCCGGTCATGCCGGTTTTCTGTATCTGCCCTAGGCTCTGGCCGCATACTGGACACAGACGTGAATTATGCGCTTCCATTTGACGCAGATTCGCAATCTCTGAAAGAAGCCCCGCAAAAGAGCGTTCAAGTTTTCCTGTATTACCATTAATACCGCGCGCCTTTGCGCACTCCACACAGAGATGCACATCAGTGCGTTTTGACGCAGAAACCTGCTGAATAAAAATAACTGCCTCTCTGATGCCGCATATATCACATTTCATTACACTTTCCTTAACGTTGCAATCGGTTTTTCCCAAGCCGCCCGCATACTCGGTATAATAGACATTATCACAGACAATAACAAAGTTCCTGAAGCAATAACAAACAGCTCACCCAAAGGTATCATGACAGGAATCGACTGCAAATAATACGCCGGATCGAGCAGCCGCATCGGCACAAACGACGCCGCATCCGCTCCTGATATACTATACAAAAAAAGAGCGCCTGTGTTAACTATCCGCTCGAACAATGCAAGCAGCTCATTTATATTAACGCCGCACAACAGCCCCAGCGGAATACCAATGCACACGCCGAAAAGTCCGGTCAGAAACCCGACAAGCAGAAACGACAGCATAATTCCCGCAGGAGAGGCGCCGACGCTTTTAAGAATTGCAGTTTCCCTGCGTTTTTCCATTACGAGCATAACCAGCGCCGACGATACATTCACCGAAGCAACAAGCACAATTAAAAACATAATAAACAGCAGCATTATTTTTGTCGACGCGAAATTTTCAAACTGCGCCGAGTTCAGCTGACTCCACGAATACACCGTGCTGCCGGCAGGCAGCAGCGGCTGCATATGCCGCCGCACCGCCGTAAGCTCTTCCTGATTGAACGCATCGTGCGAACGAATGCCGACAAACGTCGTGCTTGCATCGTCTGGTAAAAAAGAAAATCCTGTTTCAAGCGGAATAAACACCCACAGTGCGTCCAATTCCTGGTATCCACAGGAAACGATGCCTGAAACGGTAAACACCGCGACGCGCGGAACCATCCGCCCGCCTGCGTGCTGCATCGTGATAAGGCGAAGCGTGTCGCCCGTGTGGAGCTCAAGCGTTTCTGCAATTTTCTCTCCGATTACCGCACAGCGGCTGTCAGCAAACGCAAGCGCTCCCTCGCGGACGCTGAACAGCTGCGAAAACGCCTCATCCGCAAACAGCCGCTTACCGTCCACTGCGCGCACAGAAGCGCCGCTCCGTCCTGCGGAGCTTGCCGCAAGCGCAACTCCCTGCCGCTCTCCGTACGCGGCAGCGACTGACGGCGCGCGTTCGGCAAGTGCTGCAAACGCCTGCAATGCAACGGCGTTTGCAGCCTGCGGCGCATACGGCGCAAACCGCACCTGTACGTGATAACTTGCCAGTTCAATAATGCGGCTTGAAATCCCCTGTATCATGCCGTCTGCGACAATGAGCACCACCACCATCGGTATGAGGCTCAATGCAATGCATAAAACGGAGCCCATGATGCTGCGCCGCGCCGCGGAACGATTCCTGTTCCGCGGCCGCAGCATACGCCATGCAAACAAAACAGACGCGCGTACCGTCATTGCTTACTCCGCCTGCTCCAGGCAGCCGCCGCGGATTGTGTAGCACAGATCGCCCCGCCGCGCAAGTTTCATGTCGTGCGTAACAAGCACGAGCGTTTTATCGTATTTTTCCGCGACATCAAACAGCAGCGAACCGATCAGTTCCGCATTGGCAGGGTCAAGATTGCCGGTAGGCTCGTCAGCAAGGATAACCTGCGGATCATTGATAAGCGCGCGGGCCACCGCGGTGCGCTGGCGCTCTCCGCCTGAAAGCTGCGACGGCAGGTGTTCAAGCCTCTGGGCAAGCCCTACATCGCGCAGCAGCTGCTCGGCGCGCTCAAGCGCGGTCTTTTTAGGACAGCCTGCCATGTACGCAGGCAAAAACACATTCTCAAGCGCCGTAAAATCTTTCAGCAGATAATGAAACTGAAACACAAGCCCGATACAGCCGCGCCGGTACGCCGTCAGCTGCGCTTCGTCAAGGCGCGCCACATCATACCCGCACACGCGCACCGAACCGGATACCGGCGCATCAAGCCCGCCGATAATATTCAGCAGCGTGCTTTTGCCGCTCCCGCTTTCTCCCGCAATGACAATCTTTTTGCCGCGCTCCACAGTAAGCGATAAACCGGCAATAACAGACAGCTCTTCGTTTCCGGTCGTATATGTCTTTGAGACATCGTTCAGTTCAATAACCGGCACAGACAATTCATTATCAGTCATCATGCAGAACCTCGGCAACGCGCAGTTCAAGGACACGCCTGCTTGCAGCCCAGGACGCTGCCAGCGCGGAAAATATTCCTAAAATAGTAATCATGAGAATCTCGCCTGGAACAGGGCGCGCCGGTATTTGCGCGTATACCTGAAACATGGGATTTTCCTGTACCCACACGGCTTGTTCAGGAGAAACAAGCATACAGAAAAAAAACTGCGCCCAATAGGAAAGCCGCGACAGCAGCATAAAGACGCTTTCCATCTGCACACAGATAAGCAGCCCCAGCGCAAGCCCCGGCAGCGCACCGCACAAGCCGGTGAGCACGCCGCGCACGATAAATATCACGTGAATATCACGCGGACTGCCGCCCAGCGCAGAAAGCACTGCTATTTCTTCCCGCCGCTCATACACCATACGCCGCATACTATTGTAAATATTAACACCAACAACAATAAATATTAGCAGCACCAGCAGCAAGAGCATATTCTTTTCGATGCGGAGCGCGCCAAAGAACGCTCTGTTATAGCTGCGCCATGATTCAAACGACATATCGGGAAACTGCGCCGCAAGTTTTCCGATAACAGCAATATCCTGTTCCGCTCGGTGCAGTTTAATATTGTACCGCACCGGAGCACCGCTGCCGAAAAGCGCCTCGCCCGTTTCAAGCGACACAAACGCAAAACTGCTGTTTATTTCCCCGTATCCGCTCTGAAAAAGCCCCGTTACCAGACACATCCGGTCGGCAGAAAATAACTCTGCATCAGCGCCGCCTGAAAGCGCAAACAAATCGACGCGCTGCCCGGGATACACGCCCAAACTGCGCGCAAGCTCCCAGCCAAGCACAATCGTATTCGGCTCCGCAATCGAAAACGAGCCGGAAACCATCCGCACTTCGCGGGCAAATCCCGCATCCATATCGCACACCGTGTCCGGCACCGCGCGTATCAGGGCGGCGGCCTGCCGCCCGCCGCTGCCGAGCAGCCCCTGCGCTTCGTAAAACGGCACGGCAGCCGCTATTTCAGGCAGCGCACGCACCGACTGCTCAAACCGCATATCGCGCTCATGCCCTCCGTTCACCGCGGCGGCGCGTATATGGGCGGAACTTATCTCGAGAATACTTTCTATAAAACCGGTTTGAAACCCGTTCATCACGGATACCGTTACAATCAGCGTCATAGTTCCAAAACAGATGCCAAGCGAAGACAAAAAGCTCGAAACGGCGGTTCTTCCGCTGCCGTCTACTTTCGCAAAACGGCGCGCGATAAAATATACCCAGCCGAACGACGCGCGGAACCGGTTCAACAGCGTTTTCATAGCGGCGCCTTATCATCGGCGGAACCACTGTCAGCGGCAGCGCGCGCGGCGGGCGGTTCCGGGCGCGCGTATTCTTTAGTGCCGGTTACGTGAGAACGGTGCATAAATTCCTCGCGCAGACGAAACCCGTGTTCATAGTACACCGAGACAGCAAAGCCGCCGTCAAAAAAGAACGTCTCCGTATAGGTGTCTTTTTCGTCATATATCCGCCGGCGTTTCGGCACGCCGTTTTCGTATACGGTAAAATCAGGCGAGGCTGCCTTTTCGGTATACGTATACCGTGTTTCATATATTTCTTCTGTATTCTGCCCGTACTGAGTCTTTCGATACAGCAGAATATCTCCTTCAGGCGTGTATTCATACGCTTCCGCGCACACAATCGATGCGTTTGCCCCACTTGCCGCTTCAGCGTCATATACATACGTCTCCCTGCTGACTGCAAGACCGTTCTCGTTATATATCGTCTGTATCCGCCGCTTTTCAGCGGCGCGTATCTCCACCGACGACTCGGCGGCGGGGCTTTCGCCGCTGTACGAATAGCGGATCAGGGAATCAGGCTCAAGGGAATCAAACGACATCCCGTTCCACACACAGCGTGCCGCGATGCGCCCATATGCGTCATACTCATTCTGCACAACCCGCTCCCCTGCCGCGTGAATCTGCCTTTGCGCCCCTTGCAGCATAGCAAGCTGTTCGTCCCCGTATACGGTCAGACGCAGCCCGCCGCTTTCAGGCAGCGTATACCGGTGCAGTTCAGGAAGCACCAGCGTCTCTCCGTCCGTGCCGCCAGCAGCCCCCTGACTGCCGGCAAGCCCGGACTCAGCAGCGGTGTCTTCCTGCTGTGCGGGCACCGCATCCGTATCTGCCGCGGGCGCCGCCTGTTTCTGTTCTTCTTCCAGAGAAGCCGCGGCAATAAAGCCCGCACTCAGCGCACACAGCAGCAGCGGCGCAAACCGCTTCATTCACTCAATCCCAGAAAAGACGAAACATAGCTGTCCGCGTCAAACGCCGAGATATTCTGATACCGCTCACCATTGCAGATAAAAGCGGCAGGAATACCCAGTTCCTTGCAGATAGACACGACAGCACCGCCTTTTGCCGTTGAATCATACTTTGTCAGAATAAACGCATCTATGCCGATTGCCTCATGGAATACTTCGGCCTGCCGCAGCGCGTTCTGCCCCGTCGTGCCGTCTATCACGAGCAGCTTATGGTAGCAGCCCGGGCTTGCCTTTGACGACGCGACGCGGTCTATTTTCTGCAGCTCACGCACCAGATTTTCTTTATTATGCAGCCGTCCCGCCGTGTCGGCAAACACGATACCGCCGCCTTTCGCCGCAATCGAATCAGCCGCGTCAAATACCACCGCTGCAGGATCAGAACCGTGCTGGTGCGCCACCACCCGTATGCCAAGCCGTTCCCCGTGAATAAGCAGCTGGTCGATAGCCGCCGCGCGGAACGTGTCGGCAGCCGCCATCACGACATTGTACCGCCCTGTTCCTTCAAAATAGTTGGCGAGTTTGGCGACCGTTGTTGTTTTTCCCACACCGTTTACGCCGAGCACAAGGAATATGTGTATCTTGTCAGGATCAGGATCAATCGTTATCCCTTTTACAAAACCAAGCAGCATGTGTTTCAGCTCGGCAAGCAGCGCCGCCTCGTCGGAGATATGTTCGCGGCGGCTTTTCGCCTCAAGCGCATCTGTCAGCTCCATCGCAGTTTTTGCGCCCAAGTCTCCCTCTATCATCACGTCCGTCAGCTCTTCAAAAAAAGAATCGTCCTTTCTTGTGTGTATGCCAAACAGCCGCTTTAATTTTTCTGCAAATGATTTTACAGCCATTGCTCGTTCCCCTTTATACATCGTATCCGCTGTCAGTCTGCAGCCGGTTCAGCCGCAGCGGGGATCACCTTATTCGCCGTATACAGGTAAATACCCAGCTGCACCAGAAAATGAACGCCAAGCGCAATAGAACAGCCGGCGGTAATATTAGAAGCAAGCTTCCAGTTATCAACAGAAGCCCCGTCGGTATACCGCCCCGCAGCATTATATTCATTCACGTACGTACCGTAGCAGAAAAAAGCCGCCGGCAGAGACAGTATCAGCGCGGTATATGCAGTATACATCCATTTTCTCTTTCGTTCAATCTTGTCAGCCAAATCGTCCGTGTCCGGCAGCAGCGACACATGCGCAGTTTCAACCGTGTCGGGAATATAAAAAAAGCTCTCCTCACCGCTTTCCGGCACAAATAACCCGAGCACCGGCTGATCATTTACGGTTACGGCGGGTTCCGCTTCCGGCTGTTTAATGCCGCGGAGCCAGAACGAACCGGGAACAGCCGACGACACCTGCACCGTGCGCACATTCATCTCAGGCATGTTTACGGAAACGGTAAATTCTTCTGCGCCGTTAAAGTCCCACGTAAAAGAGCGTGTCTTATACCCTTCCGCTTCGATAGTTACGGAATGTATGCCGCTTCCGACGGTCAGTTTCTCGGGCACCTGCAAATAGCGTTCCGTGTCAAACGTAATCACCGCCCGTTCCGCCGCCGCTGCAGGACTGATGGCAAAACGGATATCGACCGGCAGCTCATTGAGCACCGCCGGAAGCATCCGCACGGCAAGCGCTTCGGCAACGCGCACCATGTCAGACACCGCTCCGATTTCGGTTACCGACACGGCCCGCTGCGCGCCCGGATATATAAAAAGCTGCGCCGTTACGGCCATGTATCCTGCATATAATCTGACGGAACCGGCAATCACGCCCTGCACCTGCTCATCGGCAGCTTTTTTTGCCACAGCAACGCCCGCGGGATCAGGCGCCGCCTCTGCGCTCATAAAAAGCGCTGACGGACTTTCATTCCACAACACGACACGTTCGCCGGGAAAATCACGCTGCAGCGCGGGATCATGGCCAAGCTCGTCAAGTTCAGCCACGGCGCTTTCCATATATGCATCAAGCCGTGTTTGAATATCGGTGATGGTTTCTTTTACCTCTTTGAGTTTTTTGGCGCGGGATGCCTCTGACTCAGGCAGCAGCATAACCGCATCTTTTTCACGCGAGGCCTGAGACAGCTCAAGAAACAGTTTTTGCATTTCAAGGCGCACCGCAGAGAGCCTGCGCTCCCGTATCTCGTCTGCAAGCGGCATATGACTGCGCCCGCCGCTTAACTGCTGCAGCAGCAGTTTGGGAAGCAATTCCCCGACAGCCTTGCCCGGCCCTGCCTGGGCTCCTTCTCCCGATACCGCAAACGGCAGAGCAGCAAGCCTCCACTCGGAAACCGTGTTTCCAGCGGAAACTGTGTTTCCAGCGGAAACCAGTGTCCTATCGGACGCGGCGGCGCAAAAAGAGCACAGGCAGATGACTGCCGCGCACAGGCGCCGCCGGTCAAACCTCGCCGTCATCACTGGCAGAAACCGGCAGTCCTTTCCATTTAGCTGCAAGATACGCTTCTATAAATTGATCAATGCTGCCGTCCATTACCGCCTGGATATTGCCGCTTTCGCACTTTGTGCGGTGATCCTTTACCAGCGTGTACGGCTGAAACACATACGAGCGTATCTGATTGCCCCACGATATGTCTTTTTTTTCGGAAGCGAACTTTGCATTTTCTTTTTCTTTTTCCGCACGGTAATACTCATACAGCCGCGCGCGCAGCATACTCATCGCCGTCGCGCGGTTCATCGTCTGGCTGCGCTCACTCTGGCAGGCAACGACGATGCCTGTAGGCAGATGCGTAAAGCGCACCGCTGAGTCGGTTTTGTTTACGTGCTGTCCGCCGGCACCGCCTGACCGGTACGTATCGACACGGAGGTCTTCCGGGCGGATTTCAACTTCTATGCTGTCATCGAGCACCGGAAACACATATACGGAAGAAAACGACGTGTGACGGCGCGCGTTTGCATCAAACGGGCTGATGCGCACCAGCCGGTGCACGCCCGCTTCGCCTTTAAGGTAGCCGTAGGCGTACTCTCCTGCTATTTTAATCGAAACCGATTTTACGCCGCCTTCTGCCTCGAGCATGTCGAGTATTTCGGCCTTATAGCCGCGCCGTTCTGCCCAGCGCGTGTACATGCGGCAGAGCATCTGCGCCCAGTCGCACGCCTCTGTACCGCCCGCTCCGGCGTGAATCTCAAGAAACGCATCGTTGCGGTCAACCTCGCCGTCAAGCAGATTCATAATGCTCTGCTTTTCGTAGCGCTCCTTTGCCGCCTCGTAGAGTTCTTTGAGTTCAGCCTCGCCGGACTCATCGCCTGATTCTGCGCACAGTTCATAGAGCGCTTCAAGGTCGTCAGCCGCGCGCACGAGCTCGCGCCACGGCTCAATACGCCCGCGCAGCGCCTTTATGTCGGTCATGACTTTTTCAGCCTTTGCCGAATCGCTCCAGAAATCGGCGGCGGCAGTCAGCGCCTCTTTTTCGGCGATTTTGCTTTCTATCGCAGGAACGTCAAAGACGCCCCCAAACGTTCATAATATCTTCTTTTAATTGCGCAATTGGCAGTTTATATTCTTCGATCATTGCTGACTCCTGTAAACCGATGACGGCGCAAGCTGAAAACGATAGCGTTTCCAGTGCTTGTGCGCCAGTTCCGTAACAACAAACATGCCGTCAAGCGGGAACTGATAGATACGCACCGCATCGTAATAATCCGTTGTTTTATCTATGTCTTTCTTAAGCTGCGTGAGCACACTTTTTGACACCGATGCACATTCCCAGCAGGCGCGCTGCACTTTCGTAAAACCGGCGTTGGCCAGCACGGCAGAAACGGCGCGCGCCGAATCTATGCTGCCCGGGTCAAGCACAACAGATACAAACATATTCGTACAATAAAGTAAACCGCGAATCTTGTCAAATTGTTTTTGCGGCATTGCAGCCATGGCGGATTTTATTCAGTACTGCTGACATCCGGTTTCGTGTGCGGCGCCCTGCAGATTCTGTTCCAGCCGGCAGGAACAGATTTGCCGATGGCTAAATTTTATTTTGCCGTTTATCAGACATGAATTTTGCCGATGGCCAGCGGCGCACTTGCCGACTGCAAATTTTTAGTTTGCCGTCGGCAAATGAAAATTTTGCCGACGGCAAGTGTCTCGCTGGCCGACGGCAAAATTCTTACCGGATAAACGGCAAATATAAATTTTGCCAACGGCAAATTTTTTGTTTGCCATCGGCAAATTGCCCGGTCTGCACTTATAGCCCCCTGCTGCCGCCTGTTCAAAGATACAAGGCGTACTGTATGAACAGGGCTGCAAAGCAGCCGTACATTCGCGCAGCAAGCCTCAGTGCCGGAAGAGCGCCCAAAACTACTCGCAGAGAACAACAAAGAAAAAGGCCTGCGTGCACACGCAGAAACGCCCCGCAGTGAAACTGCAAATTCAGCGCCCATGCTCCAGGGCATATTGACAAAAATATTCCAATCTGATATGCTCCAAACACGTTACGAAGGTTATCACCTTACGATGGGCGAGAGTGGTGAAATTGGCAGACACGCTAGACTTAGGATCTAGTGCCCTAGGCGTAAGGGTTCAAGTCCCTTCTCTCGCATTGCCGGTACGGTAACGCGATGCCAGCGATGGTCATGACACATGCGGGAATAGCTCAGTGGTAGAGCGCCACCTTGCCAAGGTGGATGTCGCGGGTCCGACTCCCGTTTCCCGCTCGAATGAAAGCCGAGTGCTTTCGATTATGCCGCAGGCACTATGCGGAACACAGACAACGGTCATGACACATGCGGGAATAGCTCAGTGGTAGAGCGCCACCTTGCCAAGGTGGATGTCGCGGGTCCGACTCCCGTTTCCCGCTCGAATGAAGGCGATTCAGAAATGTTCTGAATCGCTTTTTTTTACATCTCTTATTTTAAGGAATCCTGCTGTGAATATAACAAAGGAAATTACCCAGCTTGAACACTCAGCCATAAAGCTGACAGCGACAATCAGCAAGGAAGATGTTGCCGCAAGCTACAAAGAATCCGTAGCAAAGATTGCAAAAAACATTCAAATACCTGGTTTCCGCAAGGGGCACGTTCCGATTTCCATTCTGGAACGCAAATATGGCGACGCCTTAAAAGCAGACGCCGTGTCCGACCTGATCGACAAGGCGCTTGAAGCGCTTTTTTCCGAAGACGGCGATATTCGTCCGCTTCCCTATTCACAGCCGGCGCTTGAAGAACAGCCGGTACTCGATACCGCGCAGGATATGACATTCTCCCTCACCTATGACGTATTCCCGAAGGTTCCCGCGGAACTTGATTTCAGCGGCATTACCGTACAGGAGCCGCAGGTTGAAATCGGCGAGGCAGAAATTGACAAGGAGCTTTCCGAAATCCGTGAGCGCAATGCCATCGTAATCGATAAAAAAGACGGCGAACCGGCGGCAGCAGACGATATTGTTACGATCAATTACGAGGAGATTGACGATACCGGCGCGCCTGTTCCCAACACACAGCGGCAGGATTACGTGTTTACGCTCGGCAGCGGCATGAATATCTATAAACTTGACGATGATCTTGTCGGCATGAAAAAGGGAGAGACAAAGGACATTACAAAGACATATCCGAGTGATATGGAAGAACCGGTGCTTGCCGGAAAGACAAAAAAGCTCCGCGTAACCGTTACGGCGATAAAAGTACGCAATCTGCCTGAGCTCGACGACGAGCTTGCGCAGGACGTCAGCGAGAAATACCAGACACTTGCCGACCTCAAAGCCGGCATACAAAAAGACATGGAACGCGCAAAAACAAAGCGCATCCGCGACCTCAAAGTAAACTCGCTGCTTGAGCAGCTCGTGCAGAAAAACGATATAGCGCTGCCTCAGTCCATGGTCGATGTTGAGCTTGAATCCCGCTGGCGCATGTCTGCTCAGCGTATGCAGACAACTCCTGAGCAGATGGAAAAGCTTTTTTCTGCAACGGGTCATACCAAAGAGCAGATTTTTGACGATTGGCGGGCGCAGACGGAAAAAGACATCAAAAGCCGTCTTTTGGTTGAGTCGCTTTTAAAAGCACGCAATATCACCGTTACGCCTGAAGAAATCCAGCAGGAATACGAACGCATCGCCGAGGACGCGGGTGTTTCCGCCGAAGAAATCCAGAAACACTATGCGGACGCCAAATTAAAGGAATACTTTATCGACGAGGTAAAAGAGCAGAAACTCTATACGCAGCTGTTTGATCAGGTAAAGACGGAAAAAGGCAGCTCAATGTCTTTTGCGGATCTGTTCAAAAACTGACGCGCCGATACAGGAAGGTTCAGTCCGGAACATATGCGGCAAAAGCAGACTGCCCTGCGCGTCTGCTTTTGCTGTGATGCACGGCTGTGCCTGTCATAAGAATTATTGCAGATAGGAAAAAAGGGAAAGAGTATGAATGAACGAATGAACACGCTTGTTCCGTATGTTATAGAACAGACCGGAAACGGAGAACGTTCGTACGATATTTTTTCGCGGCTGCTGAAAGACAGAATTATTTTTATCGACGGCGAAATAACCGACTTGAGCGCAGATCTGGCTGTGGCTCAGATACTGTTCCTTGAGTCGGAAAACCCTGAAAAAGACATAAGCATCTATATCAATTCTCCCGGGGGTTCTGTGACGGCAGGCCTTGCCATTTACGATACAATGCAGTACGTAAAGTGCGGTATTCAGACAATCTGCATGGGGCAGGCGGCAAGTATGGGCGCAATTCTGCTTGCAGGCGGCACCAAGGGCAAGCGCTACGCGCTGCCGTCTTCCCGCATCATGATACATCAGCCATGGGGAGGCGCGCAGGGACAGGCGGCCGACATCAGTATTCAGGCAAAAGAGATTATCCGGCTTAAGAAACTGTCAATCCGGTATTTTGCCGAACAGACCGGCAAAACGGAAGAAGAAGTGGCGCGCGATATGGAACGGGATTTTTATATGTCCGCACAAGACGCGCAGGCATATGGCATTATCGATCAGATAATGCCGCGGAGGAAAAATGGCTAGAAATCGGGATATACAGCACTGTTCATTCTGCGGCAAGCCCGCATCCGCAACGCGCCGCCTTATCGCCGGTCCCAATGAGATTTTTATCTGCACCGAATGTATTGCCATCTGCCAGAGCATGATTGACGAGCAGCAGAGCGAGATCACGCCGATAGAGCTTGACAACGTCCCCACGCCGCGGGAATTTAAGGAGTACCTCGACCAGTACGTTATCGGACAGGATTATGCGAAAAAAGCGCTGTCTGTCGCCGTGTACAATCATTACAAGCGCATGTCGGTACAGAATTTCATGCGGGAAAGCGATGACGATGTACAGCTGGAAAAGTCAAATATTCTCCTTATCGGTCCGACTGGTTCAGGCAAAACGCTCCTGGCAAAAACGCTTGCGCAGAAACTTAAAGTGCCGTTCGCCATTGCAGACGCAACAACGCTCACCGAGGCCGGTTACGTCGGCGAAGACGTAGAAAACGTACTGCTCAAGCTCATAAACGCCGCCGACGGCAATATTGCAGCGGCGGAACGAGGCATTATCTTTATTGACGAAATCGACAAAATAGCGCGCAAATCAGAAAACGTATCTATCACGCGCGATGTTTCCGGCGAAGGCGTGCAGCAGGCGCTGCTTAAAATTATAGAGGGCACGCATGCAAGCGTTCCGCCGCAGGGCGGCAGAAAGCACCCGAATCAGGAAATGATAGAGATTGACACGACAAATATTCTCTTTATCTGCGGCGGCGCGTTTGTCGGGCTTGATAAGATTATCGAACGGCGCATCGCACAGCACACGATGGGATTCGGCGCGTCAATGGCGTCGCTCACCGAAGAAGAGCGCGTGGACCTGCTGAACAAGGTTATCCCTGACGATCTGGTGCGCTTTGGCCTCATACCGGAACTGATCGGGCGTATGCCTATTTCAGTAGCACTCAAAGAGCTCACAAAGGACGACCTCAAACATATCCTCACCGAACCAAAGAATTCTATTATTAAGCAGTTTACCGCGTCTTTTGCGCTTGATAACGTGCAGATAGAGTTTACCGACGAGGCTATCGACGAGATTGCCGGCATCGCGATAAAGCATAAAACCGGCGCACGGGGACTTCGGGCAATGGTTGAGCGTATACTCCTTGACATCATGTTTGAAGTGCCGTCAATGCCCGGCAAAAAACGGCTTGTCATTACAAAAGAAGTAGTAAACCAGACAAAGAAACCGAAGATCGAGTGTCTGCCGCAGCCGGCATAAGCGCGCATACGGCGGTGCCGCGTCTGCGGGACAGCTGATCGATCAAACATAAAACGGCTGTCTTCCCTGTTCGGGCAGACAGCCGTTTTTAATATCCGGCAAATGCCGTTTACCGAATCGAAAAGTAAAAGCGCTCAAGATATATCGCGCGCTCATGCGCGGCGCTCCATAAGGGGCTTTCGGGCCAGCCCGACACGACAGCGCGGTATGAGGCAAGCGCAACCTTAATATTTTGTACAGCAGAGTCCGCTTCAAAAATCCTGCCTTTGAGATACAGCGCCTCGTCAAGACGCTGTGCAGAATTGGCAATGTACTCGTTGATATACGACGCAGCCGATTCATAGTCTCCGCTGTCATACGCCTGCTGTGCCTGTGCAAGGTAATCAGCAGCATCAGGCGCTGCCTGCGCTTCAGCCGCAGCGGACTGTTCCGATTCCGATGCGGGAGGCGCAGGCTGTGCGGCAAGCGCTTCCTGCACGTCTTCGCGTTCAGCGCCGGTCCGCTGCGGTTCCTGCGCGGGCAGCGCGCCTGCGGGAATACCGTCTCCTTCAGATGTATCAATCGGAGAGGCCGTATCTACATTCGGCTCGCTGTAATACATGCCGCGGTTCCCCGCCGCCGCTGCATCTGCGGCAGCCTGTGCAGCAGCCGATCCCGTATCAGCCGCCGCGGGACGTATCCTGCGCCGCGCCTGCACGACATAATCCTGCTCCGCAGGTACAAACTCGGCGTATGACGGAGCGGTTACCGTCTGCACCGCCGCCGTATGCTGCGCGTCTGAAACGGTTACGTCAAGAAAATCCCTGATATACGCCCCTGCCAGCGCGTCTTTTTTTGCAAAATACAGCTGCGACGTTCCTGAACGCTCCGAAACGAGCGTAAAAACCGTATCGCGTTCCGTGCTTGTCTGTCCGGCATATTGCAGCAATGCCGGCGGCTCTTTTGTTTCTCCCATATACATCCAGCCGCGGCCGGGATACACTACTTCAAGCGACTGGCCCAGCTGCAGCGTAACGGCGCGCGAAGAACGATACGCGACCGGTTCGTCCCATGCAGGCTGCAAAGCATCCTGCGCCTGCCCCGCAGCAGTTTCGCCATCCGCGTCTGCCACATCAACCCAGATAATGCCGTCAGATTCATCGCCGGCTGTTTCCGCCGCCGAAACCTCCGGTTCATCATAAACAAGACCGTTTTCTGCGGTTTCTGCTGCAAACGCGTCGGTATTCTGCTCAGGCTGCACATCGCTTTGCACAACGGCTTCAGCATCCTCTGCGGCAGCGCCGTCCGTTTCGGGTATATCCATGCCAGCGGAATCGTCCGCATCATCGCGCGCCGGTTCCGCCCCGGAAACGGCAGTTTCGGAAACAGGCGATTCCGCCGCCGGCATTTCCTGCATCGGCGGCGCAGCCCCTGCCGGTTCCATATCAGAAAC
>DXHG01000235.1 GCA_019113455.1 Candidatus Treponema faecavium
TAGTCGGTAGCCATTTCTGCCTGCAGCGTCGCGACACCAACGCTGATGGTAAAGTTAGTACGCGATACGAGCATAATCAGCTGTAAGAAATAGTCATTCCACGTACTGATAAATGTGAATATCGCCAGCGCGCCGAACGCCGGTTTGATAATCGGGCAGACAATCTCGATAAACGTCTTTGCCTCTCCCGCTCCGTCGATGCGGGCAGCCTCAAGTATTTCTGACGGCAGCGTCTCGGAAAACTGCTTCATCAGGAACACGCCGAACGGCCAGCCGACTGCCGGAAGGATAACGGCCCACGGCGTATTGTACAGCATGATAAAATCCATAATGCGCACGAGCGGAACAAGCACGACCTGCTTGGGCAGCGCCATGGCGCAGATAAGCAGCGTAAATATCAGTTTTCTGCCGGTAAATGTTTTTTTGGCAAGCACATAGCCTGCCATGCTCGCTGTAATCAGCACAAGCACCATAGACGCGATTGACATAAACACGCTGTTGAAAAACCAGCGCAGCGCCGGCTGCCTGAACAGCTTTTCAAAGTTGGCAAGCGTAGGATCAAGCGGGAACCATTCCGGCGGAATCTGCACGGCAACCGTCTGCAATTTGAACGCGCCGGTAATGATCCAGTAAAACGGGAAAATAAACGTCAGGCTGATTATAATTAACAGCACTATGCCCGCAATAGAAGTTCCTTTTCGTATATTCATAGATTAATTCCTCACTGTTAATAATCCATATCGCTTTTCATAACACGGAACTGAATTGCGGAGAACAGTGCTATGACAATTGCCAATATAACGCCCATAGCATTCGCATATCCATAGTTATAGTTCTTGAATGCCGTGTCATACAGATAATACATAACCGTATCCGTACTGTGCACCGGTCCGCCCTGCGTCAAAAGCTGAATAAGGGCAAAACACTGGAAGCTGTTTATTGTCGTGATAACCACAATATACAGCGTCGTCGGCATGATTGCCGGCCACTTTATCTGCCAGAATATGCGCAGGTGAGAAGCGCCGTCTACTTCCGCCGCCTCGGTAAGCGACTTATCAACGTTGCCCAGCGCGGCAATGTACAATACAATCGGCTGCCCGATACTGGTCGTAAACAGGATAGCCAGAATACACCAGATTGCGATTGACGGATCGCCAAGCCAGTCGACATTGCTGTCTATGATATGCAGCGAACTGCAAATATAATTGAGGATACCGAAATATTTATCAAATATCCATTTCCATACAACCACAACCGCTACAGAACCGGTAACAACGGGAAGATAAAACACTCCCCTGAAAAAGCTCGTAATGCCTGCTGGTTTATCGAAAATAACCGAGGCAACCCACAGCGAGAAAATCGCTACAAGCGGAACGGAACCGATAACAATAATAAACGTATTCCACATCGCACGCTGGAATATTGCGTCGCTGAATAACTCTACGTAGTTTTTCAAGCCGATGAATGAGAAATCATTCATCGTGTAGTTGAATAAACTTGTTACTATTCCCATACCCATCGGCAGCAGGACAAAGCCTATAAAGAACACCATCATGGGCGCAAGAAAAATATACGAGACGATATTCTGCTGCCGCTGTATTGCATGGGAAATTCCATATTTATTTGTGCCTGATTTCATAAATGCAGCTCCTGATTCTGCTGATGCAGCGCATTTGAAAAACAATCATACGTACACAGACTGACGTTTTCAAAAACAGCCTAGAAAAAAGGCCACACTGGTCGGTGTGGCCATACAAAACCCTTACGGCATGGATATACCGCCGATATTAGTTGATTCCGGCAGTTGCCTTTGAGGCGCACTCTGCAGCGGCTTCTTCTACAGGCTGAGTGTCAAGCAGAATCCGCTGCAGCATGTTCCACCACTCGGTGCGCATACCGTTAAAGCCCTTCATCGTGTTGTAGTACGGACCGTAATACTGTGTCCACGAAGAAAGCAGCGCGTATTCATCATTGCCCGGATACAGGTTGCCGAACGAAGAACGAACCGGGAACGCACCGGACTGAATAACGGACTTGGGTCCCCATTCAGCGTCATCGCAGATAAACGCAACAAACTTCTTCGCCGCTTCTGCACGGGCAGCATCCTGATTGTCAAACACGCAGAAACCGTTTACCAGATATTCAAGTTCAGGTACTCCATCGTCTGACGGGAACGGCAGCGTTACCTGTGTAAACGCATCCGTCGCGTAGTTAAGTGCGTTGCTTGTTCCCCAGCAGATGGAAGAACCGAAAATGCCCTGCTGATACCGCTGCAGCTCGTCTGACGCAACGATTGAAACACCCTTATCAATGGCGCCTTTGTCAGCGTATTCTTTAATCAGCTGCAGAGCGCGGATGTTTTCAGGACTGTCCATTGTGTAAGCGGTCATATCAGCGTTTGCCATCTGTCCGCTGTACAGGTTGGTAACGAGCGCGCGGGTGCCCTGATCGCCGCCCTGTCCGCCGCAGTAAACGGAAATCGCAATTTTGCCTGCTGCGGCAAACGCGTCAAGCGCCTTGATAAAGTTTTCGGTTGTCCAGGCACGGTCGCCTTCAAGGTTTACATACTGCAGCGCGCCCACTTCTTCCCACATTTCACGGTTGATTGACATGCAGAACGGAGAAATAGAAAGCGGATACATCCAGTATGTCTGTCCGTCCGAGCAGGACGACAGCAGCGCATCATTGCCTACATCGGTGCGGAACTCGTCGGTGAACATATCGTCAAGAGAAACAAGCTTTCCGTTGCGGCCGTATTCGATAATGCGGCCGGGGGCGTCAAACAGTACATCGGGAGCCGTGCCGCCTTCGATTGCGGCGACAATCTTGTCAGGTCCGGATGTAAAGTCTATTGTTTCCAGATTAACCTTAATGTCGGGATTCGCGGCTTCAAAAGCGGCGATAACTTCACGCTCGTACAGACCTTCATTGCCGAATGTGGGGAACGCCCACCACGTAATGGTTGTCTGCGCGGTCTGAGTGCCGCCGGCACTTGCCGCTGCGGTCTCTTCTTCGCTTTTCTGGCATCCGGTTACGCCTGCCGCAAGCAGAGCAACGGCTGCCCCTACACACAGAAGTTTTTTCATATAACTTACCTCCAGTATTTTCAGGAACGCACTGCGCGTTCCCATACTTGTATACTAGGTTACAATACAGTATCTGTCAAGAACAAAATATGCCAGTATGCGTTTTTTTGCGCGCCGCCTCACAGACAGACACTGCAAAACATCATTGACAGACAGCCCCGCTTTCTATACAACTTACTTGTAATGAATAAACCGCCGACAACATCGCATGAATACATCTACACACAAATACGGCAGCGCATACGGCTTGGCGTCTATCAGAGCGGAAGCAAATTATCGGAAAACAAGCTTGCAAAAGAATTTAACTGTTCCCGTGTTCCCGTGCGCGAAACGTTTCTCAGGCTTCAGCAGGAAGGGCTCGTTACAATACAGCCGCAGTCAGGCACCTACGTGCGTACCTACACACTTGAAGATTACCGCAACGCGCTTGAAGTGCGCGCATATCTTGAGTCTCTTGCCGCAGCTCTTGTCATAGAAAAAAATTCGCCGCTTGATGAAATTGAAGCGGCATACGGACATATGCAGCAGATCATAGACGGCGAACCGTTTGATTTAAACCTGTTTGGAGAATACCACTATACATTTCACCGCACGCTCGTCTGCCTGTCAGAAAACAACCTGCTCATTGAAACCTACGACCGGCTGCACTTTCAGGCAATTCAGCAAATCTTTTTCCGCCCGATGACGCGGCAGGAGCTGCTTGTTACGCATCAGGAGCACCGCCAGCTCCTCGACTGCATCGCGCAAAAAGATCCGTACGGGCCGCAGCTTGCACTTAAACACCTGTGGGAACGAAAGCGCGCCTCGCTCGCAGCGCTTGCAAAAGAGCTTGAGCAGTCGGAAGCAGCATCCTGTCCTGCGCCGCAGGGAGACGAACAGAAAGAGCGGCCGCAGCCGAAAAGCGGCGATCGCGCATAAAAAAACAGGCGGCGAAAACGCCGCCTGCCGGTGATGGATGTCTTTTTCAACACGCGCTGCAGCGCTTTTCAGTCTGCTGCAATCAGCCCCTGCGCAATACAGGCTTTAATCTGCGAATCAACCCACGGCCATACATCGGGAATACCGCGCCTGATTGGTTCCATGCGCGCATACACCTGAGCCGCGCATACCCGTCCCAGTTTCCACGTATGGCCGCCGGTAAGCACGTTGTGCATGAACGGCTGAAGCCGGTCAAGACTCGCGGCAAAAAGCGAGTCCGCGCTGTCCATGCGGTCAAATTCTTCCCACAGGGCGCGCAGCTCGGCTCCCTGTTCGGCAGGCAGCAGCGAAAACAGTTTATCTGCCGCCGCAGCTTCGCGCGCGGCTTTATCCTCGTTGCCCTGCGTGTCAAAGGCAAACGTGTCGCCGGCATAGATTTCAATCAGATCATGGATAACGGCCATCTTGAGCACGCGCTGCAGGTCAACAGGCTCGACGGCGTACTCATGCAGCACGACCGCCATCGCAGCCAGGTGCCAGGAATGTTCCGCATCGTTTTCCCTGCGCGAACCGTCTGTCAAAAGCGTCATGCGCAGCACCTGCTTAAGTTTATCTATCTCGGCGATAAACTGCATCTGCTGCGCAAGCCGTTTTTCCGTTTCAGTTGTTTGCGGCAGCGCAAGCTCATCGATTATCCGCTGTTCCATGCTTAGTACCGCTTGTCCGCGTATCCAACCCACCCGTCGTCTTCTACCAGCGCTTTTTCAAAGCCATCCAAACGGAATATATAGCTCTTTGATAAGCTGCCGGAAATAAGCTTTACCTTCGCGGTACCGTCGTCATTGATGATGATATTGCAGTCCGTGTCTTTATCTGCAAACGTCCTAAACATATCCTCTATGTCTTTTTTGTGCAGTTCAATGGCGAGCATGCCGCAGTTGAACATATTCTGCCTGAATATGCGCGCAAAGTTTTCGGCAATCACGGTGTAAATGCCGTTCACCTCAAGCGCCCACGGCGCGTGTTCCCGCGATGACCCGCAGCCGAAATTGTCCCGTGTAATAATCACTTTCTTACCGGTGATATCGGTCTTTGAATTAAATCCATCGAGCTTCAGGTCTTCAAGCAGATACGGCTTTAAAGCCTGCTTTGATATTTCCGTCAAGTATTTTGCCGGTATAATCTCGTCGGTGTTTATATCACCCCGATCCAAAAACAGCACCTTGCCGCCAAACTGTTTCATGGTTTTTCCCCTTATGCGTAGAGTGAAGAATTTGCTATTGCGCCGGCAACAGCCGCCGCAGCCGCACTGGCGGGACTCATCAGATGAATCATTCCGCCTTTTCCCATTCTACCATTAAAGTTCCGGTTTGTGGTAGAGGCACACACCTCTCCGGCAGCCAAAACGCCGTTGCTCATGCCAAGACACGCGCCGCATGTCGGATTTGTTACGCAGAACCCAAAGTCCATAAATACCTGTATAATCCCTTCTTTAAGCGCCTGACGGTATACGTCCGGCGTAGCGGGAGACAGTATGCCGCGCACCCCATCGGCGATGTGCCTGCCCTCACCGAGCGCGGCTTTAAGCACGGAAGCGGCGGCGCGCAGGTCTTCTATGCGGCCGTTCGTACACGAACCGATATACACCTGATCTATTTTTGTGCCGGTCATCTCGCGCACCGGTTTAACCTGATCCGGTTTATACCCGACGGTGCACAGCGGTTCAAGATCGGACAAATCATACACATGCACTTTTTCATATACCGCATCAGCGTCAGACGCCCATTTTGCGTATTCGGCAAGCGCGGCCTCTTTTGACGCAAACTCATCTTTGATAAACGGCCACAGATATTCCACCGTCGTCATATCGGGCATACAGATGCCCGACGTTGCGCCCGCTTCAACGGCCATGTTGCACAGCGTCATCCTGCCTTCCATCGAAAGCGCATCTACTACCGGCCCGGCAAATTCAATAACGCAGTTTGTCGCGCCGTTCACGCCGATCTTTGAAATAATGTGCAGAATAACGTCTTTTGCGTACACGCCCGGAGCGAGTGTTCCGTTTAAGACAAAGCGTATCGTTTTCGGTTCCTTAAACGAACACACACCTTTGAGAATTCCGACTTCAAGGTCTGTCGTGCCGACACCCGCGGCAAATGCGCCGAACGCGCCGTGCGTGCAGGTATGGCTGTCTCCCATAATAACGGTAAAGCCCGGACGCACAAACCCTTTTTCAGGGAACAGCGCGTGACAGACGCCGTTTGCGCCGATATCGAAAAAATCAGTAATATGATTTCTGCGCGCCCAGCCGCGAAGAATCTTTCCCTGCTCCGCCGTTTTTGAATCTTTCGCCGGCGTTACATGGTCGATGACGGCTTTTATCTTTGACGGATCAAACACGCGGTCCATGTTTTTGTCCGTCAAATCAGCGATTGCCGTCGGCGTTGTAATTTCATGGCAGAACACGCGGTCAAGCCGCAGTATCCAGGTATCGCTGAACGGTTTATCAGCAAGATGTGCGTCGAAAATCTTTTGCGCAATCGTTTTTCCCATAGCATCTCCCAGGCAGTATGCATCCGCCTCTTTAAATATTATACATTTACTTGAATATTCATAAAGGATATGTCATTGATAAAAAAATGTCAATCGGGAGCCTGACAGGGTGTGCCGCTGCGTTCAGCCGAAATTTGCCGACGGCAAAAGTTTTCCCGTTTAAAAAATAAAAATTTGCCG
>DXHG01000236.1 GCA_019113455.1 Candidatus Treponema faecavium
CGCGCCTTTCTATCGCTTCGCAGCGCGCCTCAAACACCGGATCGTCGGGCACGCTGAACGGCAGCTTGGCGATAATCACCTGGGACAATGAAGCTCCCGGCACGTCGATGCCTTCCCAAAATGAATCTGTGGCAAACAGCACGCTCGTTTCATCACTGCGGAACGCCTGCAAAAGGCGGGAGCGGTCATCGTCTCCCTGCATCAGAATCGCAAAACCGGCGGAACGCAGTTTCTGCCGCACCTGCCTGCATATGGAGCGCATCATGTCGTACGACGTAAACAGCGCGAGCGTTCTTCCGCCTGCGGCGCGGATAAGATCCGCTATGCCTGAAGCGGCATACGTTCTAAAAGCAGCTCCCGATACGTCAGGCACATCGGATGGA
This sequence comes from Candidatus Treponema faecavium, assembly GCA_019113455.1. GTDB lineage: Bacteria > Spirochaetota > Spirochaetia > Treponematales > Treponemataceae > Treponema_G > Treponema_G faecavium. Next base: position 384 of record DXHG01000236.1, read on the forward strand.
ACGGCAAAGAACATATTTTTTTCGTACGAAAACGGGGAATCAAAACTGCCGGTACAGATGCGCTCCGGCTCACACAGCGAGATGCCTGTTCTGCGCATCCAGTAATCAAACGAATCTCCGGTGCGTATAGTGGCTGACGTGCACACAACGCTCCGCATCGGCTCAAACACGCCGCTGTTCATTTTCTGCGCTATATCAAGCGGCGTCTGTACAAATACCGGATAATAGGCGGAAGTTCCCCCGTTCTGTACCGGCTGACGGCACGCCTGGCGGCTCGGCTGAACGCCTGCCTGATGCGGCAGCAGTCGCTTTTCAAGCCAGCACACCGTTTCCGCGTGCTCATCCCATGCAGCAAACGACGCGCAGAACGAACTGCAGGTTTCAAGGCGGCGCAGCACTGTTTTTACTTCCCACACGCTTTGCTCGCTTTTTTGTTCCTCGGCAACGCCGTCAATCGCGTCGTGTATATACCCGCATAAATCGGTAAGAGCAGCTTTAAGCGCCGTGCAGCGCAGCAGCACGTGAGAGAACAGCGATTCAGTCGCGACCGACAGCCGCAGCGTGTGCCGATCGCGCAGCGGTTCAAGCGCCGCCGTTTCAAGAGAAACAAGCCGTTCTCTGACAACGGCAGCCTGCGCTATAGCGTCTTCAAGTGCATCCTGCCTGTCAGTCAGCCCGCTTATTTTAAGCAGCAGCCCGCTTATGCTGCCGCGCTTAACGCGGTGCAGGTTATTCAGCTGCTGCACAAGCCGGAATCGGGAAAGCCGATCGGAAAAGAAACTCGTTGCAGCGTGTTCAATACCGTGCGCCTCGTCAAATATAATGTGCCGGTACGGCGGAAGCACCGCTGTATCCTCGTAGCCTATGCCGTTCATGCGGCTTTCTATGTCGGCAAACAGCAGATGATGATTGACTATCAATATATTTGCCGAACTTGCCTCTTTCCGCACGCGCATTACAAAGCACGTATCATGATACGGACAGCGCATCCCCATGCAGGCGTCAGACTCGGAACAAATCCTGCCCCACAGCGATTCCGATGGATTGAACGCCAGATCAGACCTGCTTCCCGTGCCTGTCTCTTGAAGCCATTCTCCGATACGGCTCAGTTCTTCTGCATCTCCGGAAAATAAGTCAGGTTCCGCCGCAGCGTCATGAAAACGGCGCAGACACACGTAATTATTGCGGCCCTTTACGAGCACATATGCCGCCTCGCGCCCGAGTATCCGCACCGCCGCAGGTATATCCTTTTCTGCAAGCTGCTGCTGCAAGTTAATCGTACCGGTAGAAATAACAATGCGCTCTTTATTGTTCAGCGCCCACAGCACAGCCGGTATCAGATACGCATACGACTTGCCGACACCAGTACCGGCTTCAAATACACCTATGCTGTCTTCATTGAACACGCGGCAGATATGCTCAAGCAGCGCAATCTGAGACGGGCGCTCCTCAAAACCGGCAGACTGCGCCGCGAGCGCCCCTCCTGCTGATATATATGCGGCTGCACCGGCGCCGTCAAGCGGTGCACATGGTTTAGGCATAACCGGCTCAACGACTGCATATACCTGTTCCGCCGCGTTATCAATAATGTAAAACCCCTGCGCCCGTTCAGCGGCGGCGGCGGCAACAGCCAAATCCGCCTGCGACGGCATGAGATGACCCGACGGATGATTATGAATAAGCACGTCTGCCTCATAGAGCGCTTCTGTTTGCAGCGGAACGGCTGATTCATGACCGCGCGCCGCCGGATACACTGAAACGACCATGCCGCGGTCGTCAATCATTCCGCCGAAAAAGACCTCAGCCCCGCCGGCTTCTGCTATTTCCTGCCGCAGCTGTCCGCACACATCGCGGGAACAGCGGGATGTTATATCTGTCATATGCTGTATATAAAAAAAGCGGAACCGATACACAGTTCCGCTTACATCTCCTGGGGGAATTGAACCCCCGTTGTCGGGATGAAAACCCGATGTCCTAACCACTAGACGAAGGAGACATTCCGTCATTTCTGACGAGATGGAATATACCAGAACCTGAAAAAAATGTCAACAGTGAGTGTTGACTTCCCACTCATAGAAATCAACAATGGAGCGGCCGTACACGCGCTCGTCGCAAAGGGAGAGACCGCCGATGTGCGCGGCAAGTTTTTTTTCGGCGGGACGGTGAATCATCGCGCGTCCTGTCTCCGTAAGCAGTCTCCTGCCGGCAATCACTTCGAGCAGTTCCTGATGAAATCGGTACGGAAATGGAGGGTCGCAAAAGATATAATCAAACGCGCGCGGACAGCGCTGCAAAAAGAGCTCCACCGCCATAAAATGGCAGCGTATGCGCACATTCAGCGCCTCTTCGGCAATGCGCACATTGGCAAGTATTGTCTGGCGCTTTATGCGGTCTTTTTCAACAAGCTCCGCCGAAGCAGCCCCCCGCGACACCGCTTCAATCGCTACGGTGCCGGAGCCGGAAAACAAATCAAGAAACGAAGCGCCGTCAAACGGCCCCAGTATCGCAAATACCGATTCGCGCATTCTGTCCATTGCCGGCCGTATAACGCCGTCGGGGCATTTTATGATTCTTCCGCTTAAACTTCCGCCGGTGATGCGCATCTATGCAAGCCTCGAAATAATACCGCTCGCGGCGCGCATACCTGACGCCCATGCGCCGGTAATGCCGCGCGACGTGCCTGCACCATCTCCGGCAAGGTAAATGTCGGGAGCCGCCATAAAATAGTCGTCCAAAAACCGCGGTTTATTCGCGTAGAGTTTTATTTCAGGATAATACATAATCGTTGACGGATGCAGTATGCCGGGCACGATTGCGTCGAGCTTTTTCAGCGCCTTCCAAATGGACGTAAGGAACTTTGCCGGCATTGCAAGCGATATGTCTCCCGGCGTCGCAGACGAAAGCGTCGGCTCAAAGTCGTACAAATCCCCGTTCAGACCGGCAGAAGTCGTCCGCTTGCCCAGCCTGAAATCTCCGACACGCTGCATGACAGGGTGTCCGCCGCCGGTCAGCATCGCAAGCGCTGCAAGATATTCGGCGTAATCCTGTCCGCTCGCAATCGGCTCGGTAAACGCAACGGTGCGCAGCACGGCAAAGTTCACAAGCCCGTTTGCGCGCAGCTTTTCAGAATATGCGTGTCCGTTGACGCTGTACCACACGGCGCCTGACGGCGTGCGGTATTGTTCCTGCACCACATGGGCGCTGCCGCTGTTTGTACAGAACGTCCGCGTGCGTTCGGGAAACAAAAACTTAGGATCGTAGTAATCGGCTACTATCGGATAATGCTCCTGGCGCGTCTCAACCCTGATGCCGACGTCTATGCAGTTATCCGTGTACACAATGCCGGTCTGCGTCATAAACCGCCGCAGAAAATCAAATCCGTGCCGCCCGGGCGCGACTATAAGCGCGCCGTACTGCACGTCTCGTTTATCGGTATGCGCAACGTGATTCGCTGCGTCAGCGCCGGTGAGCGTTTCCCCAAAAGAAAGCACAACGCCCCTGGCTTCCAGGCGGGATACAAGTTCTTTAATAAGCCGTATGCCGCCGTCTGTTCCCAAATGAGACTGCCTGATGCGCAAAAGCTGAACGCCTACCCGCTCCGCGCGCCGCTCATACCTGTCGACATGATCCTGCTCAAGAATCATGGGCTTGAGGAACTCCTCAATGCGCGAAAGATAGGCGGCGGCAAGTTCCGCTGTCCAATACTCATATGGGAATCCGACCGGATACGTAAAATTCATTTTGCAGTCGTTTCGCAGCCCGCCCGACGATACCTGCGCCGAGTCAAGAAGCAGAATCCTCAAATCAGGGCGCGTGTCAAGCAGCGCGAACGCCGCACCGAGCCCTGCAGGCCCGCTGCCGGTTATAATACAGTCATATCGTTCCATAATCGCTGTGATCAGTATACCGGAAATAACCGGTGCAGTAAACTGCACGCTGATTTGTACGGACTGCTGCATCCGGACGTACTCATACAATTGTCTGCCTATGAAAAGCAAACGCCGCTGCTCTGCGTCATGGCGCAGGCTTGTTAGGGAAAGGAATTTGCCGATGACTAAATTTTATTTTGCCATTTATCCGGTAAGAATTTTGCCGTCGGCAAGCGAGACGTTTGCAATCGGCA
>DXHG01000237.1 GCA_019113455.1 Candidatus Treponema faecavium
ACGTGGCTTGAAACGACGTTTAAGCAGCCTAACGGCCTGTACGCGGTGCCGTTTTCCGCTTCGACGATGTTCAACGCGCCCAGAGACGGCGCGTGCTACCCGCTTGACTTCAACACCGCCGCCGCGATAAACACGCTGTACATGTCGGCGCTTGGCGATATTCTCAACGATAAGGAACTCAGTTTTCAGTACCGCAGGCTGTATTTTTCGCTTAAGACGCGCATTAACTCGCTCATGTGGGACAAAGAATCGGGTTTTTATTACGACCTTGACGCCGAGGAGCGCCGGCTCCCGCATAAGACAATTGCCGGATTCTGGCCGCTGCTCGCGGAAATACCAAACGAAGAAAAGGCGGAGCTTCTTATTGCGCACCTGACAAACCCGCAGACATTCGGTACGGAGCATCCGTTCCCAACGCTGTCAGCGGATGATCCGCAGTTCAGCGAGCTTGGCGAGGGCTTTAAGGGAAGCGTCTATCCGCCGTTCAATTTCATGGTTATTAAGGGGCTTGAACGCTATCAGCACTGGGATTTTGCGCGCGAGTGTACGCTGCGCCATCTCTACTATATACTGGACGGTATGTTCCCCAGCAATTCGGAAGAAAAAGGTGATATTTGGGAAGCCTACCTGCCGCGCAAAGAGGGGCCGGCGCAGATGCCCGGCAATCCAGAGTACCCGCGCAGACGGTTTTTAATTTATACCGGGCTCTCGACAATAGCGCTCATGATAGAGAACGTTATCGGCTTGTCTATCAGTCTTCCGCGCAAGACGGTTGACTGGATTATCCCAAATCTTGAGATTATGGGAATCGAAAACCTTTCGCTCAAGCGCAACATGATCACGATACTTTCTAACAAGAGCACGCGCGGCTGGGAAATTCAGATGGAAAGCGAAAAGCTGTATTATTTTACCATAAACATATTGGGACAAAAGAAAAAGACGCTCCCGATTCCGTCCGGAAAATGTTCAATGCTTATAGACAAGCTGTAGCACGGTTTTTTCCCTCTCTCCGAAAAAAGTGGACAACGGCAATGAAACAGCTTGAAGCGGTAATTGAAATAGGTTCTACCGGCATTCGTATGCTCGTTGCGGAGGTGGCAGACGGCGGCTGGGAAGTCATTGATCACGCAGAACTGCCTGCAGCACTTGGCAGGGACGTGTTTAACTCGGGCAGCGTATCGAGAGAGACGCTTTTGCAGTGCCTGCATATTCTCCGCCGCTTTAAGGAGGAGCTTGCAGGCTGGGCAATTACGCCTGAACATGTGCAGGTGATTGCGACGAGCGCGATACGCGCGGCAAAAAACCGCGATGCTGTGCTTGACCGCATACAGGTTAAAACCGGCTTTCACGCGACCGTTATCGACGGCATTGAAGAAAATCGCCTTATGTATCTGGCCGTAACTGACTGCCTCAAAAAAGCAGACGCATGGCCTGCGCACAAAGATTCGATTATCCTTGAGGTGGGCGGCGGCTCCACTGAGATTATGCTCATAGAGAAAGGCAAAATGGCGGGGGCGCACAGCCTGCGCCTGGGCACCGTCATCATCGCGCAGCAGTTAAAGGCGTCGATGAGTTCCCAGCACGACGCCAAGCGTTTTCTTGAAGAGTTTATCAGGAATACCGGCGGTTCGCTCAGCACGGAAATAAACCTGCATAATATCGAGATATTTATTGCCGTCGGTACGGAAGCGTGCCTTGCGGCGGCGCACGCCGGCACGCCGGTTTCGCCGTATCTTTCTGTCATTAAGCGCGACGTGTTTGACGAGTTTGTAGACCGTATTCAGGAGTATTCAATAGAAGAATGTGCGGCGCGGTTTAAGATACCGTACTACGACGCGCAGTCGCTTTCGACAAACCTGCTTGCCTACCGTATTTTTATGAAGCTCACCGGCACGAAAAAGATACTCGTGCCGCAGACAAGCCTCCGCGAAGGGCTTATCATAACGCGGTGTTCCATTCCTAATGAGACGCTCATGCAGGAGTTTCGGTCGCAGATTGTCGCCTCCGCGCTCGCGCTTGCAAGGAAATACCGGTTTGACGAGCAGCACGCAGAACACGTCTGCACGCTTTCATTGCAGCTGTTCGACGCGCTTAAACAGGAGCTTGGCCTTGACGAAAACACGCGCACGCTGCTGCACGTGTCGGCGATTCTGCACGACGTGGGCATGTTTATCCGCGGACAGGATCATCAGGTACACAGCGCGTATATTATCAGGAATTCGGACATATTCGGGCTCTCGCGCGATGAGATGAATATCATTGCCCAGATTGCCTACTATCACCGCGGGGAGCAGCAGCCGCAGGACGACGAGACGTTTCTGCACAGTCCGCGGCAGGACCGCATCACGATTCTCAAGCTTGCCGCCATTCTGCGCGTTTCAGACGCGCTTGACCGCGGGCACCGCCAAAAGATACAGGATTTTTCGCTTGAGCTTACAGAAAACACGCTCTTTATCCATATAGCTGGCAGGAATAACACTCAGCTTGAAAAACTTGCGATTACGGAAAAGTCCGCAATGTTTGAATCCGTGTTCGGGTATAAAGTTGTTTTAGTGTAATCATATGATTAGTTTTGTGCTGATAATGAGGTTGCCGCAATGAAAAAAGAACATACAGATAAGTTTTTTAACCGCGAGTTATCGTGGATTGAGTTTAATGCCCGCGTGCTGCATGAGGCCAAACGGCAGGATGTGCCGCTTGCGGAACGGCTGAAATTTCTCGGCATCGTATCGAGCAACTTTGATGAATTCTTTATGGTCCGCGTTGCAGGCCTCAAGCGGCAGGCGCAGGCAGGCAGCACAAAAAAAGATATTGCCGGCATGACCGCGCAGGAACAGCTTGCCGCTATTGCCGCGCGCACGCACCAGATTGTAAGCGAACAGTACGGCTGTCTCATGAATGATGTGCTGCCTGCGTTGGCGCAGGCGGGCATTGTGTACGTGCCGAGCAGTGCGTACACGCCGCAGCACCGCATACTGCTGCGTCAGATATTCGACAACGAGGTGTTCCCGCTGCTTACGCCGCTGCGCACGGGAGGTGCGGAACAGCCGCACCTGAACAACCGCAAAATGTATGCAGCATTTAAGCTTGCCCACATACCAGATATACAAACTATATCCGAAATTGCCGCGCCTGAAGAAAATCCGCTTGCCATCGTACAGATACCGACGGCGCTTTCGCGCATTATCTGGCTGCCCGCAGAAGATTCCGTGCAGCGGTTTGCGCTGCTTGAAGACATTATCGCCGAATACGGCACCGCGCTGTTTCCCGGCTATACGGTGCAGGAAAAACTGATTCTGCGCGCAACCTGCGATGCGGCGTTTGCCGTTGACGAAGAAGCGGGCGATGACTTTATTCAGGCGATGGAAGAAGTGCTCGTGCAGCGACAGACATCCGTTCCCGTAAGTCTTATGATAAACACGATGAGTTCCGCCCTTACATCAGAACTTATGCACCAGATGCAGCTTACGGAAGACGACGTGTTTACCGTTAACGGTATTCTCGATATACCGTCCCTGACGCAGATACTGGAAGCAGACGCCGCGCGCAGTCTTGCGTATCCGCCGTGGAACAACTTCTATCCAGTGCTGCTGCAAAAAGGCGAGCCGCTGTGGGATATCCTCAAACAGCGCGATATTCTTCTGCACGTGCCGTATGAATCATACGAACCGGTTATCTCGTTTCTCAACGATGCCGCCGCCGACCCCGATGTGCTTGCGATAAAAATGACGCTGTACCGCACAAGCGGCAATTCCCCTATTATCCGCGCGCTTGAAAACGCCGCGCATAACGGCAAACAGGTTACCGTATTTGTGGAGCTCAAGGCGCGCTTTGACGAAAAGCAAAACATTTCGTGGGCGGAGCAGCTTGAACGCGCGGGCGTTATCGTCGTGTACGGAATCGTAAACCTTAAAGTACATGCAAAAATACTCCTCGTCGTGCGCCGCGAGCACGACGGCATCTGCCGTTATATTCACCTTTCTACCGGCAACTACAACGACAAAACCGCGCGCTTTTACGTGGATATGTCGCTGTTTACCGCGAACCGCGATATCGCAAACGATGCAACGCAGTTCTTTAACATTATTTCCGGCTATTCCGCAATACAGACGATGAAGCGCCTCGCCATGGCGCCGCTGAATATTAAATCACAGCTGCTGTCAATGATTGAGCGCGAGATTCAGCAGTCGACGTCAGAGTCTCCCGGACTTATCATGGCGAAGATGAACAGCCTTGCCCACCACGAGATTATCGAGGCGCTCTACCGCGCAAGCCGCGCTGGCGTGCGCGTCATGCTCAACGTGCGCGGCATCTGTATGCTCATACCGGGCGTGTCAGGCATGAGCGAAAACATTTCCGTCATCAGCATTATCGACCGTTACCTTGAACACACGCGCATATTCTACTTTCATAACGGCGGTTCAGAAGAGATATACCTGTCAAGCGCGGACTGGATGCCGCGCAACCTTGACCGGCGTGTGGAACTCATGTTCCCCGTTATTCAGCAGGATCTGTTCAAGACGATAAAGTCAACACTTGAGCTGTACTTTTCGGACAATTGCAAATCGCACACGCTGCACAGCAGCGGCAAATGGACGGCGAATAAGCCGAAAGACGGGGAGCCGCCGGTGAGGGCTCAGGAAACGCTGTACAATAAATACCGCGAAGCGGCAAATCTCGCCGAAGACGCAATACCGCTTGAATTCATTATCAGAAGAAGCAACTAGGAGCGCGGCATGATACAAACGTTTTCATTGAACACTCCGGCAGAGGGATTTATCGACATTACCGCTGCCGCCCGCAAAGCGGCACTGGAATTTTACGAGCAGACGGGTCAAGAAGACGCGCTGTGCACCGTCTACTGCCCGCACACAACCGCCGCAATCACGATAAACGAAAACGCTGATCCCGACGTACAGACAGACTTGCTGTACGCGCTAAAAAAAACATATCCTGACAGACCTGAGTTCCGCCACTGCGAAGGGAACTCCGCTGCGCACCTCAAAGCGAGCTGCATCGGCAGCAGCGTACAGGTGCCTGTTCAGCGGGACACGCTGCTCCTCGGCATATGGCAGGGAATCTACTTCTGCGAATTTGACGGCCCGCGCCGCCGCACGTGCATTATCCACATACGGTAATATTCTGTACCGGTGCAAGCGCCGGCGGTGCACGGCTTACTTTTTCGCGCCGCGCTTAGCCTCTCGCCTTGCCCGCCGCTGTTCGCGCCGCTCCTGCACGTTTCTCTCGATGCGGGTGCGCAGCGCTTCCATCTGCGTGCTGTAATGCGGGCTGCGCATAGTCGGGAACTTGCGTACCAGATAGTCTATGCGGTTATGACGCGTGTAAAACTGTTCCAGCTTTGTGCGAAGCGAATCGCTGAACGCCTCGCGGTTCGCTTTTGAGCGCGCACGTGACGCCTCAATCCACTCCCACGCACTGGAACCCGCAAACCACGGTTCTTTTTCGTAGCGTTCCTTAAGACTGTCGGTAAATTCCTTTAAGCGCGCCAGATACACGTTAAAGCTTACAAGGCTCTTTACCGTATCGAGCAGGTCAACCGCAAACACGGCCAAAAGCGCCCACGCAATCAGGTGCGCTGCGCGGTCGCTGAGACGGCGCAGCGCGTGATCAAACACCGGCTGCACAAAATGCACCGCCGCTACGGCCATAACGCCAAACAGCAGTGAATTAAGCAGACACACGCGCCCGTTTATATTGAACTTGTTTTTGGAATAGTCCCACCACTTAGTATGGAACAGCGCCTCCATGACCCAGCTTGTTACGTACTCAAGCACGGACGTAACGATTACCGCGGCTATGTAGAGCGGCACCCACGTCGTGCTCCACGGCTGCAAAAGCGAAAGCACTAAAAGCGCTCCGAATCCATATATCGGGCATATCGGCCCGTGCAGAAAAC
>DXHG01000238.1 GCA_019113455.1 Candidatus Treponema faecavium
GCAGAGACGCTGTTCAAGGAAGCGGGCGCGCGCCGCGTGGTGCGGCTCGCCGTTGCGGGCCCATTCCACTGTCCGCTCATGCAGGACGCGGCGGCCGAGTTTGAAAAAGCGATTGCCGATGTGCAGTTTAACGATCCTTCGGTAACGCTGTTTTCAAACGTGAGCGGCAGACAGCTGGCAAGCGGCGCTGAGGCGAAAAAATCTGCGGTGCTGCATCTGATACAGAGTGTGCTGTGGACGAGCGAGGAGCAGGCGCTCGGCGAACTCATGACAACTGACGCCGGCTCCGAGTGGTTTGTTCTTGAACCGGGCCCGGGCAAGGTGCTCAGCGGCCTGTGGAAGGACACGGAATACGGGGCCAGGTGGCCGTCTTTGCCGTGCGGCACGGCCGAAGCGGTTGCGCAGGCTGCCGCATTGTAAAACAAGGAGACAGGTATGCTGTTAAGCGGAAAAAAGGCGCTGGTTACGGGTTCTTCCCGCGGTATTGGAAAAGAAATCGTTCGCACGTTCCTTAAAGAAGGCTGCGAAGTCTGGGGGCTGTGCTCAAAACCGTCGGCGAGCCGCGATGAGCTTGCTGCATATGCACAGGAATGTGGGAGCGCGTTCCATGAGATCTGCGCAGACGCGGGCAATGCGGAATCCCTTTCCGGTGTAGTTAAAGCCGCGCTTTCGGAAGCGGGCGGTTTTGATATACTCGTGAACAATGCGGGCATTACGCGGGACGGGCTTTCGTTCAGGATGAAGAAAGAAGACTGGGATGCCGTTATCGCGGTGAATCTTACGAGTGTGTTTATCGTGTCGCAGATTGTATCGGGCGATATGATAAAAAAACGAGCCGGTTCCATTATCAATATGACAAGCATTGTCGGCCTGCATGGTCAGGGCGGCCAGGTGAATTACAGCGCGAGCAAGGCGGGGCTTATAGGGCTTACCAAGAGCCTCGCAAAAGAGGTCGGAAGCCGCGGCGTGCGCGTAAACGCGATAGCGCCCGGATTTATTGATACGGACATGACGCGCGCGGTAAACGAAGACGCGCGCCGCGTCTGGCTTGAAGGCATTCCGCTCAAGCGCGCCGGCGTGCCGTCGGATATCGCGAACGCGGCGCTTTTTCTTGCGTCCGATTTGTCCGCCTATATCACGGCGCAGGTGCTCGGCGTAGACGGCGGCATGGGCGCGTAAGGTACTGTACATTCAGGGCACTACAGTAATAAAGGAGATTACAGCAATGAAAAGACGTGTAGTAGTAACCGGCCTGGGGGCTGTTACTCCGCTGGGAAACACGGCAGAGGAAACATGGGCAGGTATCCGGCAGGGCAGGAGCGGCCTTGGCCTGATTACGCATTTTGATACAAGCCATTCGCGGGTAAAAGTTGCCGCCGAGGTAAAGAACTTTGACCCGAGTGCATTTATCGATAAAAAAGAAGCGCGCAAGATGGCGCGTTTTACACAGTACGCGGTTGTCGCCGCCGGTCAGGCGCTGCAGGACGCAGGCCTGCTTGCCGAAGGCGCGCTTGAGCCGCATAATACGGCGGTGTTCCTGGGCAACGGCATCGGCGGCTTTGAAGTTTTTGAAGATTCATGCGGCAAGTATATTAAATCAGAAGGCGCGCGCGTGCCGCCGCTGACAATTCCGATGCTTATCCCTAATGAAGCGGCGGGCAATATCTGTATGCGGTTCGGCATTAAAGGCGCGTCGCATACGGTATCAACGGCGTGCGCGTCAGGCACCGACGCGCTTGGCGACGCGCTCGACCTGATACGCAGCGGACGCGTTGACGTATGCGTTGCAGGCGGCACCGAAGCGGCGATTACCGGATTCGGTGTTGCGGCGTTTGACGTATTGCAGACGCTTTCGGTGTCTTTTGCCGATACGCCCGAAAAGGCGAGCCGCCCGTTTGACAAAAAGCGCGAAGGCTTTGTGATGGGCGAGGGCGCCGCGATTCTGATTCTTGAAGAATACGAACACGCAAAAAAGCGCGGCGCAAAAATATACGCTGAGTTCCTGGGCTACGGTGCTTCTTCTGATGCGTATCACATCACAAGCCCTTCTCCCGACGGTGCAGGCGGCGCGGCAGCGCTCACTGCGGCGCTTGCGGACGCAGGCGTTAAGCCTGAAGACGTGCAGTATTACAACGCGCACGGCACGTCCACGCCGATAAACGACCCGACAGAGACAAAGATGGTAAAGCTTGCGTTCGGCGAGCACGCATACAAGATGAAGATTTCTTCCACCAAGAGCATGACCGGCCACTGTCTGGGCGCCGCTGGCGCTATCGAGGCGCTGATCTGCATAAAAGCAATACAGGACGGCTTTTATCCGCCAACGATCAACCTTGACGAGCCCGATATAGAGAGCGGCTGCGACCTTGACTACGTGCCCAACACCGGCGCTGCAGGCGACATCTGTGTTGCCGCCTCCGGTTCGCTCGGATTCGGCGGCCATAACGGCGTTGTCGTATTCGGCAAAGTGAGGGACTGAGCGATGAGCGTAACAAAAGACATAGAGGCGCTGCTGCCGCACCGCGCGCCGTTTTTGTTTGTGGACGAAATCGTGAGCGCTGACGAAAAATCAAGCGTGAGTGTGCACACGTTTACCGAAAACGAATTCTTTTTTAAGGGGCATTTTCCTCAGTATCCGGTAGTGCCCGGCGTTATCCTTATCGAAACGATGGCGCAGGCAGGCGGCGCGGCGCTCAGTTACCAGAAAGTGCTGCCGGAAGGCTCCCTGTTCTTTTTGGGAACCGTTGACAAGGTGAAGTTCCGCCGCCAGGTGCGCCCGGGAGACACCGTGCGCATTGAAATAGAAAACCTTCGCGTGTCAGGCCGCATGATCAAGCAGGCCGGCAAAGCCTATGTGGAAGACGAACTTGCCGCGGAAGCCGAGTGGATGTGTCTCGTAGGCTCAGCATAAATCGTTTTTTGGGGGAGGGAGGAGAACAACGCCTCTGAATGAAGAGGGGGCTTCTCCTTCCCAAAACAACATACAGAGAATAACAAAGAAAAAGCCGTGTACATGCGCAGCGTAAAGATTGATGCTGCGGGCGCATGGGCCGTGTTTTTATTCGCGCGGCGCAGATCGTTATTTTTGCGTTATTTCTTTTTGACAAATAGAAAAGTGTGCTATATACTGATTGCATGAATCTGCAGGACGTATGCCAGAAAATCTTTGAATATGCGCAAGCGGCAAACGCCGGTTCCGATGAGTTTATCGCCTACATCAATATTGAAGTAGGGCTTCAGTTTCCGTTCAGCGATGCGGATGTGATGAAGACGTTTCATCATCTTGTGTGGGATACGGATTTTTCTTCTGCGGATTTGAATATTGAGCATACCGGTATGCTGCGCGATACCGAGATTGCGCTCGTTTCCCTTTCGTGCTTTTCTGACGGAGAACACCCCGAGCGTATTATCGTTGTGCCGCTTAACGCGTATCGTTTTTCCGTATAAACACTTTAACTGTTTTTTAACCAGTTTTTTATTGAAACGCAACGTGTGCGGCGTATAGTGTTGCCATGATGACTACTACAGCAGACGTTCGCACTGCCCCGGATACCGTTTCTGCGCTGCACGTGCAGGAAGAGCCGGCGGCCGCGTGCTTCTCGGTATCCCACATGGATTTTTACTACAGCGCGCACAAAGCGCTTGAAGATGTCTCTCTGGTGATTCCTGAAAATGCCATTACCGCCTGCATCGGTCCGTCGGGCTGCGGCAAGTCGACATTTCTGCGTTCTCTGAATAGGATGAACGACCTGATCGATGGTGTGCGCGTTACCGGTTCCCTCTTGTACCGCGGAGAAGACATATATGCCGACTGCGACGTGCTTGAACTGCGCAAAAAAGTGGGCATGGTGTTCCAGAAACCCAACCCGTTTCCGATGAGCATTTACGACAATATCGCTTACGGGCCGCGCCTGCACGGCAAGCCCGACCGGCGCACGCTCGACGACCTTGTAGAACGCTGCCTGCGCGACGCCGCCCTGTGGGACGAAGTGAAAGACCGCCTCAGAAAGAGCGCGCTCGGGCTTTCAGGCGGTCAGCAGCAGCGGCTGTGCATAGCGCGCGCGCTTGCCGTTGACCCTGACGTGCTGCTCATGGACGAGCCGACAAGCGCGCTTGATCCGGTTTCTACCTCGCGCATTGAAGATCTGTGCCTTGAACTGAAAAAACGGCTTTCGATTATTATTGTAACGCACAACATGCAGCAGGCGGCGCGTATTTCGGACATGACCGCATTCTTTATGGTAAATGATGATCACTGCGGCTATCTGGTTGAATACGGCGAGACCGAGCAGATATTCTACCGTCCGCAGAACAAGAAGACGGAAGCGTATATTTCAGGCCGGTTCGGCTGATGCGCCTGTGCGGCGTTATTCCAGTTATGTAAGGAGACTGTAGAGCGATGGCTCGCGCGGCTTTTGACGAAAAACTGCAAAAATATTACCAGGACACGATGTATATGGGCACAATGACGGAAGAGTACCTCGTTGCCTGTATTGACGCGTTTTCAAAAAACGATGTGGAGCGCGCAAAAGAGCTGATTGCGCAGGATAAAAAGATAGACACGATGCAGCTCGATATGGAGCAGGAAAGCATATCGCTTCTGCTTTTGCAGTCTCCCGTTGCGGGCGACCTGCGGAAAATTATTACGTCTATCAAGATATTTGCGAACCTTGAGCGCATCGGAGACTACGCCTGCCATCTGGCAAAACTCACGGCAAAGGCGGATCCGTTTTTATTCCCCGAGTTCCGCGCCCCGATTGCCGAGATGGCGCTTGCCGCCTCGCACATGATACGCGACTCTCTTACCGCCTATATCAATGACGACGAGGCGCTCGCCAAAGGCACCGCAGCCAAAGACGCCGAGATAGACGCGGCCAAGAAAAAACTTATTTCTAACCTGATTATGCTCTCGCCTGCGAACGAACTTGAAATGAAGCAGGTGTACCGCTACATTTCCATCTGCAAAGATCTTGAGCGCTTGGGCGACCATATCACAACTATCTGCGAATGGGTTGTGTTCACCGTTTCAGGCAAAATCGTCGATTTGGGAAAAATGTCCAGAGCAGAATCAGTATTATACATATAAATAACCACGCTTAAGTGCGCGCCTGATTTGCCGATGGTAAATGTTTTGCTGGCCATCGGCAAATTTTTATTTTTTAATACGGAAAATTTTTCAGTTTGCCAATGGCATTTTCGCGCAGGTCGGCGGGCAGTTTTATGTCAGAGAACTGGGAAATCTGTTTTTTGCTATTGGCGAAAGTGTTTTGCGGGTAATTACATTGGAATCTGAATAATGATAAAAGTCAGAAAGCCTGCCTGTACTGCACAGTAAGAAAGTTATATGCAGGAGATGGTACAGGGGAATATAATAGCAACTGATTATTTTGCTTTAACAAATAGACTTATATTCTTGTGCAAATATTTTGTATTGTGCTAATATTGATACAATAAAGAGGAAAAATAAACGGGCGTATATCGTGTATTACCGCTGCAAAAGCAGTCTTTGCTGCAAAAGATTTTCAAAAATACCCTAAAAATAATTATATTAAAGAAGTTGAAAACCTTTTGGCAGAACATGAAGAAAACTTATTAGCAATCTCTATTTCTGATATAAACAAACTGAAATCAAAGTACAAAATAAAAGATACAGACTTTAAGGCAGACAGAGAATTGTTGTTAGATAAGTATATCGCATTGTGCCTAAATGACAAGCGTTTAGAAGATTCTGAAAAAGCACAGCTTTCGTATTTATGCAAATTGCTTGAGGTAGATGAAAGTTATTTATCAAATCGCATAACACATGAAGGTGTGTTAATTTATAAGGATATGATAAAAACTGCAATTTCTGATAATCAAATTTCAGAGACAGAATTACAGGAACTAAAAAACTCAGAGACGAATTTGATATTTCCGAACATAGCGGAAATGATATCTATATATATAATAGAATGTAAAAATAAAATAACAGATTATATTAACAAAATAACAATAAAAAGACGTATGTCTCCTGAAGAAGAACAAGCGTTATATGATATAGTGAATGGATTGAATTTGAAATTAAATTTTGCAGAAACTGATTTATCATACTTTAAGCAATTATGGGAAATAGAGAATGGTGCTATTACTCCTATAGCATCAGCAATAAGCTTACAAAAAAATGAAAACGCATATTATACAGCACAAGTTAACTGACGAACAAGAACAAGCCGTGTATCTTACGCTGGTGTTGCGACATCTGTAAGAATAGCAAAAGGTGTTTATTTGCGTTCTGGGAAGTTTACTCCGGCTGTATACAGCGAAGCGTATCTAAAACTAATAGATACTGGGAGTATTTTTATAACAAATAAACGTATTATTTTTGTCGGCGAACATGCGAACAAATCAATTCCTTTTTCAAAAATCTTTGGCATAACAACTTATGCAAATGGAATAGAAATAGAAAAAGAGACTGGGAGAAAACCGTTTCTAGAATGTGAAAACGCGGAACTTTCAGGACTGTTTATGTCCAGATTGCTATCGGATTTTACGAAGCAATAATGTTTATCTATAAAGACGTTATTTTATAGAGAGAAGCGGCTCAGTGTATGGTTATGAGCTGCGGGATAAAAAAAGCGAAAAAAGTGCGCTATTTTAGGGTAAAGCTCTTGACAGGGATGGTGAGGTCGAGGTAATATACACGCACCGTTTCGGGATACCCCGAAATGCTGGTCTGTTACAGGAACTAAGGAAGGGAAGAAAGAGTAAGGTTCTCACGGCGGAAAAACCCGTGAAAGAAAACCCGAAGATGAAGAAGATAATTCGTAAAAAGAGCGGGTTGGATTGAA